>JAYTZZ010000042.1:0-2274 GCA_043741595.1 Hyphomicrobiales bacterium
GATCAAAAGCTTCGATGAGGTCGATCGTCGGCATCCCTATTCGGAGTGGGCGCGGAAAGCGCTCATCATGTCGGCTTTCGCGAGCTACCGCCGCGGACGCTTCGACGACACTGTCAACTCGGCGAACCGCTATCTAACCCTCTATCCCGGCAGCCCGGACGCGGCCTATGCCCAGTTCCTGATCGGCTCGTCGTACTTCAAGCAGATTCCCGACATCACCCGCGATCAGGAGCCGACCCGCAAGGCAATGGCGTCGCTGCAGGAGATCGTCGATCGCTATCCGGATTCGGAATACGCCAACGACGCCAAGCAGAAAATCATCGTTGCCCGCGACCAGCTCGCCGGCAAGGAAATGCAGACCGGCCGCTACTATCTCGAGCGGCGAGAATTCATCGCGGCGATCAATCGCTTCAAGATCGTGGTCGGCGAGTTTCAGGATACACGCCACGTCGAGGAAGCGCTGGAGCGTATGGTCGAAGCCAACATGGCGCTCGGCCTTGCTGGCGAGGCACAGACTGCGGCGGCCGTGCTCGGGCACAACTTCCCCGACAGCAAGTGGTACAAGGACGCGTACGCGCTCTTGCAAGGCGGTGGCCTTGAGCCGCGCGAGGACAAGGGTTCGTGGTTGAGTAAGGCGTTCGGCAAGCGCACCGGCTGATCGTTCAGCCGGCTCCGCCCATGCTTGTCGCCCTTGCCATCCGCGACATCGTCATCATCGAGCGGCTGAGCGTCGTTTTTTCGTCCGGCATGACCGTGCTCACCGGCGAAACCGGCGCCGGCAAATCAATCCTCCTCGATTCCCTGTCGCTTGCCCTCGGCGCGCGCGGCGATGCGTCTTTGGTGCGGGCCGGTGCGCCTCAAGGTGACGTCACCGCGGTCTTCGCTGTCGGCGAAGATCACCCGGCGCGGGCCTTGCTAACGGCCGGCTCTCTCGACGCCGACGGCGATCTGATCCTGAGGCGGGTGCAGGGCGCCGACGGGCGCAGCCGTGCCTTCGTCAATGACCAGCCGGTGTCGGCCTCGCTCCTCCGCGAGATTGGCGCCTCGCTCGTCGAAATTCATGGGCAGCATGACGATCGCGCGATGATCGAGGCCAGCGCTCATCGGGCCCTGCTCGATGCGTTCGATGGGCTTGGTCCGGCCGTGGAAGAGGTGCGCGCCGCCCACGCGGCGTGGCGCGCGGCGAGTGAAGCGGTGGCTGGCCTCAAGGAAACCATCGCCAGGGCGCAAGCCGAAGCCGACTACCTTCGTGCAGCCGTCAGCGAACTCACGGCGCTTGCGCCGAAGGAAGGCGAGGAGGACGTCCTTGCCGACCGGCGCGCCCAGATGATGCGAGCGGAGAAGGTCGCAGGCGATATCGTCGAGGCCCACGAGATCGTGGCCGGCCCAGCATCGCCGGTGCCCGTGCTTGGCAGCCTCGTGCGGCGCCTCGAACGGAAAGCCGGAGCTGCGGGCGGTCTCCTCGACGAGGCGGTGTCTGCTCTCGACCGCGCCCTGCGTGCGCTTGAGGAAGCCGAGACAGCACTCAACGCGGCGATGACCGCGGCGGCGTTCGACCCGAAAGAGCTGGAGCGTTCCGAGGAACGTCTGTTCGCGCTCCGCGCTGCGTCCCGCAAGCACAACGTTCCGGTTGCCAATCTGCCGGCGCTTGCCGAGCGCATGGTGGGGGAACTCGCGGCTCTGGAATCTGGCGAAGAGCGGCTCGCCAATCTGGAAAAGACAGCGACTGCCTCCCGTGCGACTTACGACGCCAAGGCGGCGGACCTTTCCAAACAACGCCGCAAAGCCGCGAAGCGGCTCGAGAAAGCGGTGGCGGTGGAGCTCCCCGCGCTAAAGCTCGAGCGCGCCGAGTTCATCGTTGCCATTGAAACCGACGCAACCCACGCTGGCGAAAGTGGCATCGACGAGGTCGCGTTCGTCGTGCGCACCAATCCCGGCACGCAGCCCGGCCCCTTGATGAAAGTTGCATCTGGGGGCGAGCTCGCGCGCTTTCTGCTTGCGCTGAAGGTGGCGCTCGCCGATCGCGGTTCGGCGGCGACGCTTGTCTTCGACGAGATCGATACCGCCGTTGGCGGCGCGGTCGCGGACGCGATCGGAGTCCAGCTTGCGCGCCTTGCCGAGCGCGTGCAAGTACTCTCCGTCACCCACGCGCCTCAGGTCGCAGCGCGGGCCGGTGCCCATCTTCTCGTCGCCAAGCAGGCGGCGAAAGACGGTAACGCCGTCGTCACCAGTCTCACGCCGCTCGACGCGCGCAGACGGCGCGAGGAGATCGCC
>JAYTZZ010000043.1:0-2269 GCA_043741595.1 Hyphomicrobiales bacterium
TGGAAGACGATGCCGTCGTAGAAGCCCTCGCGCGCGAGCTCCTTGATGCGGGCGACGTGGTTGGGCGCAAGGTCAGGACGAAGAGCGATCGAGACGCGCCCCTTCGAGGTTTCCATCACCAGTGTATTTTCGAGATCTTTGGCCACGGGTCGTATCCTTGTTGGCTTCTGCTATTTCGCGCCGGCGTGCATCTTGACGATCTTGTCCGGGTTCTTCGGCGGCTCGCCCCTGTTGAGCTTGTCGACGACTTCCATGCCTTCGACCACTTCGCCCCAGACCGTGTATTTGCCGTTCAGGAACGAGCAGTCCTGGAAGCAGATGTAGAACTGCGAGTTGGCGGAATCGGGATCGTCCGTGCGCGCCGCGCCGATCGTGCCGCGACCGAAGTTGGTATCGGTGAATTCCGCTTTCAAGTCGGGTTTGTCGGAGCCGCCCATGCCAGTGCCGGTCGGGTCGCCGCCCTGCGCCATGAAGCCGTCGATGACGCGGTGGAACGGCGTCCCGTCGTAGAAGCCCTCCGCGGTCAACTCCTTGACGCGGGCGACGTGGTTCGGTGCGAGATCGGGGCGGAGCTTGATGACCACGCGCCCCTTCGTCGTTTCCATGATCAAAGTGTTCTCCGGGTCCAGCGTCTGGGCGCCGGCGGCGAGCGGCAAGGCGGCGAGCAGCACTGCAGCTACGATGGCGATGAAGCGGGTCACTCGGAACTCCATGGGTGTGAAAGTAGTTAGCGGGAAAGGCGGCGGGCGATCATCTTGGCCACGGCGGCCGGCACGAACGGCGCGATGTCGCCGCCCATTCCCGCGATCTGCCGGACGAGCGTGGCGGTGATGTGGCGGACTGCCGGCGACGCCGGCAAAAATACCGTCGCGATATCCGGGGCCATGGCGGCGTTGGTGGCCGCCATCTTCATCTCGTAGTCGAAATCGCCGCCGTCGCGTAGTCCGCGCACGATGATCGTCGCGCCGGCCTTGCGCGCGGCGTCGACTGCGAGTCCTTCGAAGGCGATGCTGCTCACGCGTTTGGCGTCGCTCGCCGGCAGCGCTTTGATAAGGTCGGCGATCATCCCCTTGCGGTCGGCGAGCGAGAACATGGGGGCCTTGCCTGGATTGACGCCGATCGCGATCACCACCTTGTCAGCGAGCGCCAACGCTTTCTGCAAAAGATCGACGTGCCCATTGGTCACCGGGTCGAACGTGCCTGGGTAGAACGCGATGCGCGCCATAAGGGGATGTACCTCGGCGGATTGACTGCCCGGTCGATGGGCGCGGTTTCTTAGCCCCAACATCTTCTGCGGGCAAGTTGCGCCGGGCCGCGGTCGTCTCGTTCAGCGTGTGACGCCGTTCACAGCGGAATCGCGCGGGCGCGCCTATCTCCCTGCCACAAGAAACGGCAGAAACCGCTGGTGGCCCCCGGAGCGCCATAAAAAGCCATGGTTTCCGCCACGTCGCTGAACCCCGGATGAACAGAAGACTCCGATCCTGTTCAGCTTCCCAAGGGCATTCTGCCCGAACGATTTTGTGGAACTGAATTCGCTGGGCCGGGTTATCAGGCCAAGCACTCCGTGAAAGGAGACACTCCATGGCTACCTGGTTTCACGCCTCCATCCTGGCAACCGTGTTTGCCGCGACCGTCGCCGTCGGCCTCGCCAGCGCAGCGTTGCTGAACGCGGGCGGCGCTTCGCCGAAGGCCGATCGTCTGCCTGTGGTGGCGGACGCTGCCGGCTACGTCACCATCGAGACGCGCCACGATGGCGTGTCCGTGCTGAAGCGAATTCAGATCAACTAGATTACCCCGAGGGCCCTTCCCCGAGGGCCCATCCCGCTGAAACCGTCGGCCCCGCCCCGGGTCGGCGGTTTTTCTTTGGGCTATTTTCCCAACGCAAGAATCTCTTCGAGCCGCTGGTAGCTGGTTTCCATGCCTCCGGTCATGCCGGTGGCCATCGCGCCATCGCGCGCTTCCTTCGAGCCGAAGTCCATCGTGTACGTCATCGTAGTCTTGCCGCCTTCCTCGCTCAGCACCAACGTGCATAGCGCTTCGGCTTCGTTGAATCGCTCCGTGTGGACCAGCCGGTCTGGCCCGGCGATCTCGCGATAGATGCCGGTCATCTCAAAGCTGCCTTGCTCGGGATGGGCCCACCCGTAGCGGTACTTTCCGCCCACCCTAAGATCGACCTCGCAGATCGGCATGGCCCAGCCGGGCGGTCCGAGCAGCCAGCGCTTGATCAGTTGAGGCTTGGTGTGCGCGTCGAATACCAGCCGGCTCGGGG
>JAYTZZ010000044.1:0-12524 GCA_043741595.1 Hyphomicrobiales bacterium
GCGGGCTGCTCAACTGCCTCCTTCCGGGGTTGTACTTCGGCGTGCCGGTAGTGTTCGGGCCATTCGCGCGCTTCGACCCCGACGCGGCATTCGCCCTGATGGCCAGCGCCGACGTCCGGAACGCGTTCCTGCCGCCGACCGCCCTCCGCATGCTGCGCTCCGTCGCCAGGCGCCCTGCCCTCAGCCTCCGCACTATCGGCGCCGCCGGCGAAAGCCTCGGCCGCGAGACTTACGAATGGGCGCGGACAGCTCTTGGGGTGACGGTCAACGAGTTCTACGGCCAGACCGAGTGCAACTACGTGCTCGGGTCTTGCGCCCTCCTTGGCGTCAGCAAGGCCGGCGCGATCGGCAAGCCGATACCCGGGCACGACGTGGCGGTCATCGGCACAGCCGGCGAACGGCTACCACCCGAAGCCCTCGGCGAGATTGCGATCCGTCGCCCGAATCCATCGATGTTCCTCGAGTATTGGCACGACTCGCAGGCGACAGCCGAGAAATTCCGCGGCGACTGGATGCTGACCGGCGATCAGGGGATCGTCGATGCCAACGGCTTCGTCCGCTTCGTCGGTCGCAACGACGACATCATCACCTCGTCGGGCTATCGCATCGGGCCGGCCGAGATCGAGGATTGTCTCGCCACCCACCCGGCGGTGGCGTTGGCCGCGGCGGTCGGCAAGCCCGACAAGCTTCGCACTGAAATCGTCAAGGCGTTCCTGGTGCTAAAGCCGGGTGTGAGCCCTAGCGCCAAACTTGCTGAGGAGATTCGCCTTTTCGTCCGCGCCCGCCTGTCGGTCGCCGAGTATCCGCGCGAGATCGCCTTCGTGGACGAGATTCCGCTGACCACGTCGGGGAAGGTGATCCGGCGCGGCTTCCGCGAACAGGTGAAGCGCGAAGCGGAGGACGGCTAGGGGTGCAGCCGGCGCATGGCGGCGCGGGCAGCAAGCTCGGCGCGCGCCATGGCGAGGCCGAGACGATGGAGCATGCCACCACCGGGCGGGCCGATGACCATCGTGCCGATGGCGAAACGCCCCAACCATAAATGATCGACCATGGGATGATCGGCTGAAGCGCACGAATCGATCCGCGCGATTGTCGGATCGGCGAAAATGGCCTTCGCCACTTCCAGCATCAGCTGGGCACCTGGCGAGAAACGGGCATAGGCTTCGTCGTAAGCGATCTTCCAGGTGAAGGCCGTTTCGCCTCCGATAAAGGTGACGAGCATGGCGATCGGCCGGCCGTCTACGTCGATCGAGTCGATGCGGACGGCGCCGGCGTCGGCCCGGTTCGCCACCGCTTCGCGTGCAAATTCCATCGCCGCCGGCGACGAGTTGAGCGCACCGCCGCCCTTGCCCTTCCAACCCGCGGCTTCGAGCGCCATGAACTGTTCGAAGCGCCCCCTCACCGCGACCGGATCGATTGTCGCAACAATCTCTACGTCGCCGATTTCGGCGAGGCGGCGCATCTGGCGGGCCAGTTCCTTGCGTCGTTTCGCCGGCAGCGCCGCCCGCGGATCAAGTGCGCCCGCGTCAGAACGGACGAGCATGGCGCGGACGTGGGCGTCAAGGATATCGACCGGCCGGTTGTTACGGCGGGCAGCGGCGGCGAAAGCTGCCGCGACCGGTCCATCAAGCGGAATATCGGCGGCCATCAACGTGAGACCGCTTGTTGCCGGCACTAGCCCGTGGAGAAGCGCGGCAACCGAGGCATCGACGGCCTCCCGCTCAATCAGCGGCAGACCGAGCGGAGCATAGTCATGGCTCCACAGGCGGACCGCAGGCGCGATCCGGCCGAGACGCGTCTTCGTGAACTGCGTCAATGCAGCCAGTCGCGCACCCGGATGGGCAAGAGTGGCAATCGCAACATGGCCACCGACGTGGCGCATCGCCGGCAGAGCGAAATCGGGATGAACGAAAAGGTTGTCGCCGGCCGACGCGCCCGAGAGGGCGGCCCATTGCGGCAAGAGGCTCGTTGCCGCATCGACCGGGGTGATGGCGAATTTCAGGTAGGGTCGTTCTGGATTGCGCGGCGTGCGCACGGTTCGCGCGGCAGCCGCGACGCGGACGCTCACGTAAGCCATCTCATCGCGCCTCGATCGACGGCCGCGGCGAGCCGAATGCGGTGAGGATCGAGCAATGGATGCCGAGGCGCGTCGCCGTGATGGTGTAAAGCGCAATAGTCTCGGCCACGAGCGCCAGCGCGGTCGCGCTTGCCGCGCCGATCAATCCGAAGCGCGGGATGAGGACGACGTTGAGCGTGACGTTGAGGACGAACGTCGCCGTGTAGACAACCGCCGAAATGCCCTGCTGCCCGGCCATGGTGAGCAGCGTTTCCGCCGGACCGATAGAGGCGCGCACCAGCAAGCCCGCCGATAGGATCATCAGAATCGGATAGCCCTCGCCATAACCTGGTCCGAAGAGGAGGAGCAGCGGCCTGCCCACTGCGAGGATCAGGATCACCATCCCCAGCGACGGCCAGAACGTCCAATGCAGTGTGTCGTGCACGAAGGCCGACAGCCGGGCCCGATCGCCGTTGGCGTAGTATTTCGAGAAACGCTGGGCGCCGCCGGCCTTCACTGCATAGTAGACGAAGTGAACCAGCGTCATCGTCTTGGCCGCGGCGAAATAGATCGCGACTTTCGCCGGCTCCATAAAGTGCCCGACCAAGATGATGTCGACGTTTGTGAGGAGGTTGAAGAAAGCTTCGACGACGAAGATCGGCAGGGCAATCGCCATCCACTGCCCCGGCGCATAGCTGCGCGGACCGGCGGGAACCGCCTCTTTCATACGGCGCGACAGGGAGATCAACTGACCGATCGAGGTGATATATGTGGCGGCAATGACTGCGCCCATCGCGGTGACCGCGTTCCCCTTCGCGCCGTAGCGCACCGCCAGCCACATAAGGAGCAGGATGATGAGCGGCCGCACCACAAACGTCGGCCAAAGGCTGAGATCGGCCCAATTGAAGGCCCGCGAGAGATTGTCCTGGATCTCGCCGATGGCCAGCATCGGCAGGGTAATGGCGCCGAGATAGAGCGGAATGAGATAGTAGCTCTCGAGGTGATCGCCGAATTCATAAAGAC
Organism: Hyphomicrobiales bacterium; assembly: GCA_043741595.1. Taxonomy (GTDB): domain Bacteria; phylum Pseudomonadota; class Alphaproteobacteria; order Rhizobiales; family Kaistiaceae; genus DASZQY01. The sequence continues at coordinate 3,080 of JAYTZZ010000044.1, forward strand.
CGACGGCTCCGATCACGGCGAAGATTGTTGCCGCGACGAAACCCTGGATGCGGCTGCCGATGACCACGCCGCGCAGGAGCTGAACGTCCCCTCGCTCGGTGTATTCGGGAACAAAACGCAGCACCGCGGTCTGGATGCCAAGGCAGGCAAAGCCCCCGAGCATGACCGCACCGACCCACACCATGACGAACACGCCGTATTCGAAGTCGCCCATCCAGCGGGCAAGCAAGACCTGGCTGATGTAGGCGATGACGCCACTGAGGATACGGACGGAGAAGGTAATGAGGGCAATGCGGCGCGAGACGGCGCGATCGTCCGTGTCGTAGAGGATTGAATCGACGATCGCCGCGACGGGCACCGCGAGCTTCTGCAAACGGTCCGGAAGGATCCGCTCGACGCCGCTGACAAACGAGATTCGCACCGTGGCCTCTCCGCGCGAACTACCGCATCAGAGCCGATACGACTGTTATCGTAGAGACGCCGCATGGCCTGCCGCATCTCTCCAATAATCACTAGTCAATGCTTTGACAATTATAGAAGAATTAAGCTTTCCATAAACGTTAACCAAGTATTAATGTGACTCCGCAAAGACGATCTAGCGATCGTGATTTCAGCGGCCACGTCGCGCAGAGAAACCGGCGATCACCAGCGGATTCTCGGTGAGCGCCTGACGGTCGGGCGTGTCGATCATTGCTTCGTTAAGAAATGCGTCGAGATAGGTCTCGAAGGTTTGCCGGTCGAGATCGCGGGCGACAATCGAGAAGCGCGTCCGCTTAGCACCAGCCTCCGGTGCATCAAGGATGAGTGGCGGGTGGAAGTGTCCTCCGTACCCGTCGACGACAATCATTTCCGCCTCCCCCGTGGCGATCACACCCCTGACGCGGAGGAGGTTCGGCCCCTGGAGCGCGGCGAGATAGTCGAGAAAGCGATCAAGCGCGGCGACCGGAATGATGTTCTCGCGAACAACCGTGAAGGCGTTGACGCGCGCGGCTTCCCCGGCAAGATCGCCCGGAGATTCGGGAGGAACCGGTCCAAGCCAGGCATCAACGGAGCCGTCGCCCTCGAAAGCGCCGTGACCGACCAGCGCCTTCGCCGCAGCATTTGATGCGTCAACGATGGCAGCGCGCGGGTTGAGGCGCGCGATCTTGCCCTTGACGGGTGCCGAGCGCGAGAGCGCGACAACATCGGCCATCGCCACCTGACGCACGGTGTCGGCGCGTGCAGCAAGTATCGTCTCAGCTTTCGTAGCGTCGAGGACCGCAATAATGCCGTCGGGGACAAGGCGGAGCGAAAGATAGGGGTGACGGGCGACGGCATCGAGAATGGCGGCAGGATCCGCAGCCTCGTCAGCTTCGATGACGACGCGCGCGATCGCCGAGATGCGGCCGTTGTCGAGATCGCGGAGAAGTCGCTCCAGCCCATCGGTGAGCGCACCGCGGACCGTGCAGCAGACGCAGCCGGACCCAAGCGCGATGAAGCCGTCCTCGGCCTTCTCGACGAGCGCGTTCTGCAGGGCAACTTCGCCGAAATCGTTGAGGATCACGGCGCTGTTGGCGAACAGAGGCTCGGTGAGCAGCCGATTGATGAGCGTGGTTTTGCCGGAACCCTTTGGCCCCGCCACGATGGTGATCGGGATCGGTTCTCTGCGCGGCATCTTCTACGCCCGCTAGGGCTGGGCCTGGATCGCGGTCGGTGACTCGGCTGCCGCGTCCGGAGCGTAGGCATTTGCCGTGCCCGCGATCTTTGGGCGAAGGCGCGGCATCGGCACCTGACTGGCCAGCACGGGTTTGCCCTTCGCTGCCTCGCCGGACAGCGGGTCGGCTCGCCCTGTGTAAACCGGCACCGGGGCCATGAGGACAAAACGGGGCACCAGATGCGACCGCGTCGGGGCGTCGCCCGAAGCCTCGTCGTCGTCCTCATGCTTGACGCGCTTGCCGCACACCTGATCGTGGAGGTTGACGGGGATGCCGGTTGCCGCCGCCGACTGGAAGGTCGCCAGTTCCGGTTTGGCGTTGAGGAACCAGGTCCCGAATCCTTCGTCGAGAAGCCGCGCCGCGGTCTCGTTGCGTTCGGCCGACGATGGCGCGCCGAGGACGACGGCGATCACCGTGCGTCCGCTACGGTTGGCGCTCGCCACGATGTTGAAGCCCGAAGAGCAGACAAATCCGGTCTTCATTCCCGTCGTACCGCGATATTGCTCAAGCAGCTTGTTTTGCGACCGCAGGACGCGCTTGCCCGCCTTGATTGCCGGGATGCCGAAGTAATCGCGATACTCCGGAAAATCGACCCACAAGGCGCGCGCAAGCACCGCGAGGTCGCGCGCCGTCGTCACCTGCCCGCCGTCGGGCAGGCCATTCGGATTGTTGTAGTGCGTGGAGACCATGCCGAGACGGCGAGCCTCGGCATTCATGCTGGCGATGAATGTGCGTTCGTTGCCGCTGACAGTCTCGGATATCGCGACGGCGATGTCGTTCGCCGATTTCACCAGCATCATCTTCAGCGCATTGTCGACATTCAACACCGTGCCGACCTTGAACCCCATTTTGGAGGGAGCCTGGCCCAACGCATTCGCGGAGATTTTGACGGGCGAAGTCACCACCAGCCGGCCCGACTTGAGCGCCTGAAACGTGACGTAGGCGGTCATCATCTTGGTCAGTGAGGCGGGATACCAAAGCTGGTCGGAATCGCTTTGACTGAGAACCTTGCCCGCCTCCGCATCGATGACGATCGTCGCCGGATCAAGCGCCGCGAGCGCGGGAAGGCTGGTCAGGCCGACCAAGGTTGCGAGAATGGGAACTAAACGGCGCAAAAGGCGCATCCCTTGTTGGCAGCCGAAGCCGCGAGCGCGTGGTCGAATGCCTTTCCTAACCGATTTTCGTGGGTGTTGGCAAAGCTCGCGCGCGATCAGATGGCGCTTTCCGCGCCATCTGCGACAATATTCGGCAGGGCGCAGGAACCCGCCGTTCCGAGGCGGATGTGCCTATGAAATGGCTTCAACCTTGCATCGGGGTGTCTCATCGAAAATGATCCGCCGGTGATGACGCCCCAACCCATTCCCCTGCATGCGAAATCCGGCGGCTTCAGGCCCGTGCTACATCACGCGCCGACGATGCAACGGGCGCGGGGAGTCTCGCGCGTCGCTATCCGCGCCGACGGACCGGTTACCCGGCTCGTCGAGAACTATCAGTCGGGGTCCGCCAAGGTCCGCTTCCCCAAGAGCGAAGCAGGCAGGCCGCTGGAGATCGTCCTCATCAACACCGCCGGCGGCGTCACCGGCGGCGATCACCTGTCGTATTCCATATCCGCCGAAGCCGGCGCGCATGGCGTCGTCGCAGCCCAGGCCGCCGAACGCATCTACCGCCGCTCGGAAGGTGTCGCGCGGATTGAGACAGCCCTCGCCGTGGCGAGCGGCGCCTCGCTCGACTGGTTGCCGCAGGAGACCATTCTCTTCGATCGATCGGCGCTGACACGCACCCTCGTTGCCGACGTACACCCACAGGCACGCCTGCTGGCGATTGAAGCGATCGTCCTCGGCCGCACCGCCATGGGCGAGACAGCCCGAAGCGTCGAGGTTTCCGATAGCTGGCGCATACGCCGAGGCGGCAAGCTGGTCTTCGCTGACGGTCTTCGCCTCAGCGGCGACGCGGTCGCGATCATGGCGAATGGCGCCACCGGCAATGGTGCCGCCGCGATCGCGACAGTGGTGCTCGTTGCGCCGGATGCGGAGGCGAAGATCGACGCGGCGCGTGAAGCCCTGACATCGCCCGCCGGCGAAGCCGGCGTATCCGCGTGGAACGGGATGCTGGTGGCACGCCTGATTGCCACCACCGGTCAGGCGCTGCGCACTGACCTCATGCGCTTGATCGAAGCCGTACGCGGCGCCACGATGCCGCGCGTCTGGCACTGCTGAGGAGAGTTCATGAACCTGACCCCGCGCGAGAAGGACAAGCTGCTCATCGCCACGGCCGCGATGGTTGCGCGCCGGCGGTTGGAGCGCGGCGTGAAGCTCAATCATCCCGAGGCCATCGCCCTCATCAGCGATTTCGTCGTCGAGGGCGCCCGCGACGGCCGCGCCGTCGCTGACCTGATGGAGGCCGGCGCGCATGTCATCTCCCGCGGTCAGGTCATGGAGGGTATCGCCGAGATGATCCACGACATTCAGGTCGAAGCCACTTTTCCCGACGGCACCAAGCTCGTCACCGTTCACAACCCCATACGCTGAGGCCCATTTCATGAAGCGCATCGCACCTGTAACCCTGCTCCTTCTCGCCACGACACCTGCCTTCGCTCACGTCGGCGTAGGAGACACATCAGGTTTCGCCGCCGGCCTCCAGCATCCGCTCTCCGGCCTCGACCACATGACGGTGATGATCGCCGTCGGCCTCTGGGCGGCACTGAAGGGCGGCCGCGCTTTGTGGGTGTGGCCAGCAGCGTTCGTGGGAGTGATGCTCGTCGGCGGAGCGCTCGGCATGGCGCACGTGCCGATCCCCTTCGTTGAGCCTGGCATCCTCGCCTCGGTCGTAGCGCTTGGCCTGCTGGTCGCGCTTGCTGTCGATCTGCCGGTAGGAACAGGCGCGGCAATCATCGGCCTCTTCGCCCTCTTCCACGGTCACGCACACGGTACCGAGGTACCCGAAACGGCGAGCGGCATCGAATACATGGCGGGCTTCGCGCTGGCGACCGCTCTCCTCCACGCGGCAGGCATCGGCGCAGTCGTGCTCCTCGGCGTCCGCTTCCGCGCCGTCGTGCGCATCGCCGGAGCAGCGTGCGCGGCAGTCGGCGTCGTCCTGATTGCCGGCGTGCTCTGATGATCCCGGGAGAAGTCTTCCCTGCAGTCGGCGAGATCGAGCTGAACGCCGGACAGCCAACGATCAAGATCGAGGTCGCCAACTCCGGCGACCGGCCGATCCAGGTCGGCTCGCACTATCATTTCTATGAGACCAACCGGGCGCTGACCTTCGACCGGGAAAAGGCGCGGGGGATGCGCCTCGACATTCCGGCCGGAAGTGCAGTCCGGTTCGAGCCCGGCCAGACGCGGACTGTGACGCTTGTCCCCTACCGCGGCGATCGCATCGTCTTCGGCTTCAATCAGAAAGTGATGGGGAGCCTTTGACCGGCGCCCGCAAAAAGAAAACCCCGCGCCAACGGCAAGCGGCCGGCGCGGGGCTGCCGAACAAGCGAAGACTAAGTGTTGGTGAACAGCGTCAGCGCACCATCGACCGCGACGTCAGCGGCGACGATGGTGGAAACGTCGATCTTGTTCTCTTCGAGTTGCGCCTTGAAGTCAGCGTTGGCGTTGATCGCCGCCTGAAGCTGCGCGGTGGCATCGGCATTGGCGGCTTCGGTTTGGGCAAACGCATCGGCGTTGGCGTTCGCCACGGCGTCGATGCCGACGACGTTGACCACCGAATCGTCTTGCAGGTTGGCAATCGTGTCTATCTCGGCTTGCGTGAGCGCAAACGCATCGAGGATCGAGGTCGCGTTAAGCGAACTCGAGCCGGAGACCGAACCGTTGGACGCGACACTCGCCTCGCCCGACGCGCCGCCAGTAGCAGACGCGCTCGATCCGCCTTGAACACCGGCACTCACACCTGCGTTTACGCCAACGTTGAGACCGAGGGTGACGGCCCCGGCGGCTACTGGCATCGCGAGAACGAGAGCGGCGGTGGCCGCGGCGATCGTGAATTTCTTCATGATGGATTCCTTTCAGGCATCGGAAGGGGAAGCGTCGAGGTACGAAGCAATTCAATCACGCTGCCTTGTCCGTATTCAGGCCGCTCCGAGTCATTTTCGAGTCGTCGCCGTGCTGAAGATTTCGCAAAAAATCGCGGGCCGCTCGCAGCAATTGCGGCGAACACGCGGCAGCGAATCGAACGGTCATTGAAGGGTTAAAAATGCCTTACCGAATAAGCCGCGCGCACTACGCCGACATGTTCGGCCCGACGACCGGAGACAAGGTCCGGCTCGCCGATACCGATCTGATCGTCGAGGTCGAGAAGGACTTCACCACCTATGGCGAGGAGGTGAAGTTCGGCGGCGGCAAGGTGATCCGCGACGGCATGGGGCAATCGCAGCGCGGCCGCGGCGAAGGCGCCGTCGACACCGTCATCACTAATGCGCTCATCATCGACTACTGGGGCATCGTCAAGGCCGACGTTGGCATCCGCGACGGCAAGATCGTCGGCATCGGCAAGGCCGGCAATCCCGACGTACAGCCCGGCGTCAACATCATCGTCGGACCCGGAACCGACGCGATCGCCGGCGAGGGCAAGATCCTGACCGCCGGGGCGCTCGACAGTCACATCCATTTCATCGCGCCACAGCAGATCGACGAGGCTCTCTACTCCGGCGTCACGACGATGCTCGGCGGGGGAACCGGCCCATCAACCGGCACCAACGCCACTACGGTCACGCCGGGTGCCTGGCATCTCGCGCGCATGATCCAGGCCGCGGACAGCTTCCCCATGAACCTCGGCTTCACCGGCAAGGGCAATGCCTCGCTCCCGCGCGGCCTGGAGGAGCAGATCGAAGCCGGGGCGATGGGGCTGAAGCTGCACGAGGACTGGGGGACAACGCCGGCCGCGATCGACAACTGCCTCGCCATCGGCGACGCCTTCGACGTTCAGGTGATGATCCACACCGACACGTTGAACGAATCCGGTTTCGTCGAGGATACGATCGCCGCCTTCAAGGGACGCACGATCCACGCCTACCATACCGAGGGCGCTGGCGGCGGCCACGCGCCGGACATCATCAAGGTGTGCGGGCTGGCAAACGTGCTGCCATCATCGACCAACCCGACGCGGCCCTACACGGTGAACACCCTCGACGAGCATCTCGACATGCTCATGGTCTGCCACCACCTCGACCCGTCGATCCCCGAAGACATCGCCTTTGCTGAAAGCCGCATCCGCAAGGAGACCATCGCCGCGGAAGATATCCTGCACGACATGGGCGCACTCTCGATGATCGCCTCGGACAGCCAGGCGATGGGACGCGTGGGTGAAGTTATCATCCGCACCTTCCAGACCGCCCACAAGATGAAGGTGCAGCGGGGACGTCTCCGCGAGGAAGCCGGCGACAACGACAACTTTCGCGTCGCACGCTACATCGCCAAGATCACGATCAACCCGGCGATTGCCCACGGCATCGACGAGTGGGTGGGCTCCATCGAGGTCGGCAAGCTCGCCGATCTCGTGCTGTGGTCGCCGGCATTCTTCGGTGTGAAGCCTGACCTCGTCATCAAGATGGGCACCATTGCCGCCGCCCCGATGGGCGATCCGAATGCGTCGATCCCGACGCCACAACCTGTTCACTACCGGCCGATGTTTGGCGCCTTCGGCAAATCAATGACGCGCTCCGCCGTGACCTTCGTCAGCCAGGCGTCCCTCACCCTCGGGATTCGTGAGACGCTGGGCGTCGACCGCGACCTCCTGCCGGTCCACAACACGCGTGGCGGCATCTCCAAGGAATCGATGATCCACAACGCCGCGCTGCCGAAGATCGAAGTTGATCCGGAGACCTACGAGGTTCGCGCCGACGGGGAGCTGCTCACCTGCGAGCCAGCAACCGTGCTGCCACTGGCGCAGCGTTACTTCCTGTTTTGAGACAGGCGCTCTTGAGTCATTTGAAGGAAGGAAGGCAGGTCCCGGATGCTCGCGAGCACCACATCGGCGAGCCCGCCAAGATCGTCGGCGCGGCTGTTGCCCGACGTGACCCCAATCGCCATTCCAGCGCCGGCGCTCCGCGCCATCTCGAGGTCGTGCGTGTTGTCGCCGACGACGATCACTTCCGCCGGTTCAAGGCGACCGGCCTCGCAAAAAGCCAGCACCATGTCGGGCGCGGGCTTCGCATTCGCCACGGAGTCATAGCCGAAGACATGAGGCAGGTTCCGGCTCATCCCCGTCGCCAGCAGCGACGCCTTCGCCGCCTCGGTCGCATCATTGGTGGCGACCCCCATGACGAACCCCCTCGCCGCGAGCACGTCGAGGGCGACGGTGACACCGTCAATCGGAATGGAATTCGCGGAGCCATGCAGCGCGAAGACCCGATCCATCTTTTCGATCTTGGCGGCGAAGGCGGCGCCAAAGAGCTTCGGGTACCAAAGACGGACGATGAGGTTGGTTGTACCCGCGCCGATCACCGACCCGGCACGAAACTTTCCCGTCTGCGCGTCGAGCCCGCCTTCCACCAGCAATTCGGTCGCACGTGTTTCGTCGCCGCGCGCGGCTTCGAGCGCAAGGCGCTTCAGCACTGGCGACCATGTCTTCTCGAAGTCGAGAAGGGTCCCATCCTTGTCGAAAAGAATACCGCGCATCACCCGTTATTTGCCCATTTCTGCCGGCTCCGCGACTATTGTCCGGGGTAGGTATAGTGAGACCGACGGAATAGCCAGATGATCCGTGCCACCCGTATTCTTGCCAAGGGGCGGTGGCCCAGCGCCGCGGCCGATAGCGTGGTGCTGGATTATGACCAGCGCCACCGCCGCCGGATGGCGATGGAGGGCGCGGGCGGCCTTGCCTTTCTCCTCGACCTCGCCGACGCGGTGCCGCTGCAAGACGGCGATGGCCTTCAACTGGAAGATGGTCGCATCGTCGCCGTCAGCGCGGCGCCGGAGCAACTGGCCGAGATCACGGCGGCAAACGCGGTAGAGTTGATGCGCATCGCCTGGCACCTCGGCAACCGCCACCTGCCGGCCGACCTTCGCCCGGACCGCATCCGCATCCGGCGCGATCATGTGATCGAGGAAATGGTGGAGGGACTCGGCGCGCGAGTTGCACATATCGACGCGCCGTTCGATCCCGAAAGCGGCGCCTATCACGCTGCCGCCCATCATGAACATCATCACAACTCTGCGCTCGATCACGACGACCGCATCGAGGACGAGGAGCCCGGGCGTGGCTGAGCCGGCCCTCGTTCAGGAGCCACCTGAGCCAACGGAAATCGCGCCGGCCACGGATCTTTCTCCTGCCGCGCTGCAGAAACTCCTGGCGTGGTTGTCGCCATCGTTTCCGGTCGGCGCCTACACCTACAGTCACGGACTGGAGTGGGCGATCGAGGATGGAACGGTAGTGGACGCTGCAACGCTTGGTCTTTGGTTGACAGCGATTCTCCGTCACGGCGCCGGGCGCACCGACGCGATCGTCTTTTGTCATGCGTGGCGGTGCGAGGGCGACACCGTCATCGCCGTTGCCGAACTCGCAACCGCCTTTCAGCCGTCTAAAGAGCGCCACCTCGAAGCGACCGCTCAGGGACGCGCGTTTCTATCTGCCGTCGCCGCCGCTTGGCCCAATGACCGCGTCGCTACCCTCACCGAAGTTTTCGCCGCCCGCCCAATCCCCTACCCTGTTGCGGTGGCGGCCTGCGCTGCGGCCCACGACGTGCCGCTGGCGCCAGCCCTCACCGCGATGCTTACCGCCTTTGTCGCCAATATCGTCTCCGCGGG
>JAYTZZ010000045.1:0-12468 GCA_043741595.1 Hyphomicrobiales bacterium
GAAGCTCTCCGAATCGAACGCGATGCTCCTCTATCTCGCCGAGGGGACAAAGTACCTGCCTGCCGACCGCTACGAGCGGGCGCTCGTCAACCAGTGGCTCTTCTTCGAGCAGTACGACCACGAGCCGCAGATCGCGGTCGCGCGCTCGTGGCTGCACGCCTATCCAGAGCGGAAGGCAAAGGTGACGGCGGATATGCTTGCCGGCTGGCAGGACAAGGGCGGCAAGGCTCTGCGCGTCATGGAGATGCGGCTGGCCGGCAATGACTGGCTTGCCGGCGGGACGTACTCGGTCGCCAACATCTCGCTCTATGCCTATACCCACGTCGCCGATGAAGGCGGGTTCGACCTTGGCCGGTACCCCGGCATCAGCCGCTGGATCGCTCGCGTTGCGGCACAGCCGAGGCACGTTTCGTTGGACTGGCGGCCGTAATTTTCACCTGCCCTGCCGCAATTCCGCCCCGACAACTGTCCGTGACCGCCCTATTCGCGACCGATGCCGGCCGTGTTCCAGGCCGAGACTCTCACCATCGCACGAGGGGAGAGCGCCATGCGCCACGCGACCAGAAACATTCCCGACCACAGTGAGGATACCCACGGAGCCCGCGATGTCTTCGCGATCGGAGCGGTCGTTTGCGCCGCATTCGTCGTCGCGATGTTCGCGCTCCACGGCGGGCCGAACCTTCTCGGTGACCGCTTCGACACGGGCCTGATCACCGCGCAGCCGCACTAGCTTCGGGACACCACAAACAAAAAGGAGGCGCCGTGAGGCGCCTCCAGTTTCCGTCGAGTCTGATCCTGGGAGGATGAGACTCCCTCCGAGAGCCGCCAGATGTTCCGGGCAGCCCCTGGTTCGTAACTAGCCGGAGACGCACTTGTCGACGTTCTCCATCGTGCACTCGTCAAGGCCGGTGTACATCGGATTGTCGACCTTCTTGCCGCCGATGATGTCGATCAGGATGCTCGGCGCGTCATGACCCATCTGGTACGGCCGCTGGCCAACGTTCACTTGGCTGTGGCCGGCACGGACTGTGTCAAGCTGACAACCAACCGTGTCGCCGGCGACAACAACCAAGCTGCCGTCCTTGAAGCGGGCGTCATACTGCTTGCCGGTGGCGTTGAAAGCCTCGCAGCCCTGCTGCGCCCAGCCGCCGAGAAGAACGTAGGCGGACAGGTCGGGGTTGGCGGCGAGCACGTCGGCGAATTGCTGGTTAGCAGTCGCGATGTCGTCATTGGTGAACGTCGGCGCAACCTCAGTCCAGCCGCCCTGGCCCTTCAGGGGATCCCGCCCCTTCGTTGTCTGGGGGTCCATGACCGCGCCCATGATGCAGTCACGGAAACCGTAGCCGCGCTCGTTGAGGTTTTCGGCCGCCGGGTTGCCGAACATGAGAGCGACCTTGCCGCCCTTCGGCGACAACTTCTTCAGCCACTCGCAGAACTTGACACCCATCCCGTAGTTGTGGGTGCCGAAGTACGTCGTCCGCAGCGCCTGGTCGTCGGGCTTCAGATCGGCGTCAATCGTCATAATGGCGATCTTTTTCGCCTTGATCGTTGCCGCCGCCTCGGTGAGCGCCTTGGCCATAGCGCCAGCGTTCGACGGCGAAATCGCGATGCCGGCAACGTCGTCGCGAGCGATCAGATCGTTAACGATCTGGATTTCACCCGCCTCGTCCGAAGTCAGGGCCGGACCTGTGTAAACGCAGGTGTACGGCGCGTCGGCGTTCTGTGCGTTCCAGTCGGCACAGCCCTTGCCCATCACCGTGAAGAAGCCGTTATCCAGGCCCTTCACGACGACTGCGAGCGTCTTCTTGTCAGCCGCGTTGGCGGATCCGACCGCAAGGGCCAGCGCCGTTGCGGCGAAAAATAGTAGTGCTTTCTTCATTTACCTTCCTCCCTTGAAACAGACGGGCACGACGTGCCCGCCACACAAAATCAACCCGGATACCAGACGACACGAGGGTCGTTCTGCGAACGCTCGTATTGCCAAGCCGAGTCGATAAGCATTTCCAAATCGTAGTCCGGCTGCCAGTCCAAGAGGTACTTGGCCTTGCTGTTGTCCATCCAGTTCGAGTGGAACTGACTGGGAACATCGATAGAGTCGAGGCCGCGCGTACGTTTGAGGTATGCAGCTACTTCAGCATAGTCGACGGGACGATCCATGCAGATATTGAAGAGCTGCTGCTTCGCCCGTGGATTGTCGACCGCCGCGAGGATCGCCGAAACGAGATCGTCGACGTGGACGAAGTTGCGTTTCAAGGGGCGCCCATCAGCATCGCGCAAAAGCGGGACCGTGCCGTCTTTCGCGTAGCGCGCCGCATCGGCCTCCGGCACCAGTTTCTTCCAGTCGGGGCCGCCGAACACATCGTCGCCGAACGACAGCGTGTATTTGAAATCGTCCTTTTCCATGATCCACGGCGCGCGCAGGCAGCAGCCGTTGGTTCCGTATTGGATTCCGAACTGTTCAAGCATCACCTCTTCCAGAACCTTCGACAGCGCGTAGGAGCCTGGATACGCCATGTGAGGGGCGTCTTCGGTGATCGGTCCGTCGTGGCGATAGTGGAAATGACCGACTCCCGCATCGCCGCCGATAAGGATGAATTGCCGTGCTGTCGGGCTTGTCCGGAATTCTTCCAGCAGCCAAAAGAGGCCTTTGACCGTCACATCCATGACGTCGTCGGGCGTTTCCTTGCAGGTGGCGAGGTGGACGACATGCGTAACGCCGTCTAGCGCCGCGACCACGACATCGCGTTCGGCGATCGAGCCCCTCGTCACCTCAACGCGGTCGGTCTCATCGCACAAACGATTGTGGCATAGCGCGCGGATGCGAGCCTTGGAAAACCGCGGATCATCAAGCAGCCGGGCGATCAAGCTCCGCCCGACCTTGCCGGTCGCGCCGGTGACAAGGATCAACATGCATTCCTCCCGCGGCTAACTAATATTGGTGAGGTGCGTCCGTCAACCGTCTTTTATCATACGAAAGAAACCGCCCAAAGCTTGCTTTGGGTCGGTCCCAATGAAAGAGTTCGAGCGCCTACCTTGGCGGCGCCCCGCGGTGGGTGACACGAATAGCGGCTGCCCATGCACGCGCTGCCCTTGCCCGCCATGACAGCGGTATCGTCGGACATTCGATTGACGACAACGCAAACACTGAGATAAGCAAATAGCGCTTCGCGAGGTGGTGGGAGCAAGCACCACGCAAGAATTTCCGGCAAGAAAAGCGTCGTGGGGACGGAGGCCGAAGCCCGGTGGCAGTTCTCGAACTGACTGAAATCTCGAAGCATTTCGGCGCTATCCAAGCGGTGAACGGGGTTTCGCTCTCGCTCGAGCGCGGCGAGGTAGTCGGCCTCATGGGCGACAACGGCGCCGGCAAGTCCACGCTCGTCAAAATGATCGCCGGTAACTTCCCGGCTTCGCGCGGGACTATGCGGATCGACGGGAAGGACGTAGCTTTTCACAAGCCGATCGACGCACGCCAACAGGGGATTGAGATCGTTTACCAGGATCTTGCCCTTTGCGGAAACCTGACCGCTGCAGCGAACGTTTTTCTGAGCCGCGAGATTAGGAAGCAGATCGGGCCGCTCAAGATCCTCAACTACGCCGCCATGTACAAGCGCGCCGGCGAATTGTTCAAAGTCCTGAAATCCGAAACCCGCCCTCGCGATCTTGTTAAGCAGATGTCCGGCGGCCAGCGCCAAGCAGTCGCGATCGCGCGCACTATGCTCTCCGAAGCGAAGATCGTGCTGATGGACGAACCGACCGCAGCGATCTCGGTGCGCCAGGTGGCCGAAGTATTGCACCGTATCCGCCATCTCCGCGATCAGGGCATCGCGGTGGTCCTCATCAGTCACCGCATGCCGGACGTGTTCGCGGTCTGTGATCGGATCGTTGTTCTGCGGCGAGGCACCAAGGTCGCGGACAAGCCAATCAACCTTAGCTCGCCGGAAGAGGTCACGGGCTTGATTACCGGCGCAATCGAACGGGCCTAACTCGCGCTAGCGAACGAGCGAAACACACCGCAGTCGCCCCTGCCAAAAGAGCACCCTATGACGACAACGTCATCGACCCTCGACGAAACCATAAATCGGCAGACCTACGGGCCGCTTGGCTGGCTGATCAGTCGCCAGACCTTCTGGGTGTTCCTCGCCGCCTTGATCGCATTCATCTACCTGTCATTCGCTACGACCGCCTTCTTCACCGCGGGCAACTTGTTCAATGTTTTTCGCAACTTTGCCTTCGTCGGCATCATAGGCCTCGGCATGACGGCGGTCATCATAACGGGCGGCATCGACCTATCCGTCGGGTCCATCCTCTGTCTGACCGGCATGGTTACTGGAATGACGATGGCCGCAGGGGGGTCGATTTGGGTGGCAGTGCCCGCAGGCTTGCTGACGGCGCTGTTCACGGGTGGGGTAAGCGGCACATTGATCGCCTACGTCGGGATGGCGCCGTTTGTGGTCACGCTGGGCATGATGTCAATCGCGCGCAGCCTTGCCATGGTTCTGTCCAACAACCAGATGGTCTTTCAGTTCGGGCCCGACCATGAGAAATTCGTCGGTCTCGGCGGTGGCTCGACACGTAACTGGTTTGCTGCCCTCGCCGACTGGACCGGCCCAGATTCCACAATCGGCGTCGCTTCGATCTGGCTCGGCGATCACGTCGACATCCCCAATCCAGCCGTCGTCCTGGCCGTTCTTGCGTTGATTTTCGGTTTCGCGTTTCGCTGGACCAAATGGGGCCGACACGTGTTCGCCATTGGCGGCAACGAACACGCAGCGATCCTGACCGGCGTGCCCGTGCGCCGCATCAAGGTCAGCGTTTACATGCTTGCCGCCCTCATGGCTGGCATCGCCGGCATTCTTGAGGTCGGGTGGCTTGGCACGATCACGACGGGAATGGGATCGGGCATGGAACTAATTGTCATCGCAGCGGTCGTCATTGGCGGCACCAACCTCGCTGGTGGTGCTGGCACGGCCTTCGGCGCAGTCGTCGGCGCGGCGCTGATCGAAATCATCCGCAACAGTCTCAACATGCTGGGTATCAACCCGTTTTGGCAGGGCACGTTCGTCGGAACTTTTATTATTATCGCCGTACTGTTTGACCGTGTGAGGGCATTCCGCCAGAGCGACTAAGCACCGTGCCCCAGTTCACCAACCGAACCGAAGGCCTGCGCGTTCGCGTCGTGCTGGCCCCGGGAGTGGCGCTTGGGCCGGGCAAGGCCGATCTTCTCCAGGCAATCGACGAAACCGCGTCCCTCACCGCAGCCGCCGCGCGCTTCTCCATGAGCTACAAGCGCGGCTGGACGCTGGTGCAGGAGCTGAACGCGGCTTTCGAAAAGCCCTTGGTGGAAACCGAAAAAGGCGGCTCGGGAGGTGGCGGCGGGGCGAGGCTCACGCGACTCGGCCAGCGCGTCCTCAAGCGCTATCGACAGATGGAGGCCGACGCCAACCGGGTGGTCGCGGCGGGCGTGGCCGACCTTCGTAGCCATCTGAAGAAGGGCCCGCCATCGGCGGAACGAAAAAAACGCGTTGCAAAGAAGCTACCGACGGCAAAATAACCCGGGCGCCGGCCTCAATAGCGAACGTTCCGCCCTTGTCTATTTCGCGCCCGCTATCACATTCCGCTTTCAAAATCTCGGGAGCCGCTCCTCCATGACCGTCGCCATGTATCAGATCTCCGTCCCGGTCTTCGACCGTCGGCTAAAGGCCCACTCCGCCATTCTCGACAAGGCGGCTGCCCACGCCAACGCGAAGAAGATCGATCCCTCGGCGTTCATGACCGACAGGCTTTATCCCGATATGTTTCCCTTCTGGCTGCAGGTGCAAGCGGCCTGCGACCACGCCAAGAACTCGACGGCCCGGCTGACCGGTGTGGAACTTCCCATCTTCGACGAAACCGAAAAGACGTTCGAAGGCCTGAAAGCGCGCATCGCCAGGACGCTCGAATTCGTAAACGGCACCGCGCCCGTCGCCTTCGAAGGAGCGGAAGATCGGGTCATCACGCTCACCCAGAACGGGCGCGAGCGGCAGATGGCCGGGCTCGACTATTTCCTTAACTCGGCGCTGCCCAATTTCTATTTCCATCTCACCACGGCCTACGGCATTCTCCGTCACAACGGCGTGGAGATTGGCAAGCGCGACTTCATGGGTAATCCGCCAGCCTGAGGCGGTTGATTCCACGGCGGTTCCATGGTGACATGACCTCGATATTCCCGTCCGTACATATCGAGGTTGCCATGTTGAACCGCCGTTCGCTTCTCATCGCCCTTGCTCTTATCGCTGCCGTGCCGGCGGCGCCCGCTTTCGCCGCCGATGACGTCGTCGTCTTCGCGGCCGCCAGTCTGAAGAACGCGCTCGACGACGTCATCGCCGGCTACCACGAAAAAACCGGCAAGACGGTCAAGGCAAGCTACGAGGCCAGTTCGACGCTCGCCAAGCAGATCGAACAAGCGGCGCCCGCCGACATCTTCTTCTCCGCCGACCTCACATGGATGAAATATCTCCACGACAAGAACCTGACCGTCGCCGACACCGAGAAATCTCTGCTCGGCAACGAGATCGTTCTTGTCGTCCCAGGAGATTCCACCGCGACGACGACCATCACCGCCGGCTTTGACCTCGGTGGCATCCTCGGCGCGGACGGAAAGCTCGCCATGGCCAACGTCGAATCGGTACCTGCCGGGAAGTACGGCAAGGCCGCCCTGACCAAGCTCGGCGCGTGGGACTCGGTTTCGGCGCGTGTGGTGCAGTCCGACAACGTTCGCGCGGCGCTCGCGTTCGTCGCCATGGGCGAGGCACCGGCCGGGATCGTGTACGCCACCGACGCCAAAGCCGAGACCGCCGTGAAGGTCATCGGTATTTTCCCCGCCGATAGCCACCCGCCCATCGTTTATCCCGTGGCGCTCATCGCGGCTTCGAAGAACCCGGACGCGAACGCGTTTCTCGAATACCTCGAGTCCGACGCCGCGAAGCCGGCGTACACCAAGCAGGGCTTCACGATCGTCGCGCCGGCGATGTAGTCCACCGACTCAGCGTGTCGACTAGACTGCCCCAATGTTTGACGCGCTGACGCCGGTCGAGTGGGACGCAATCCGCCTTTCGCTGCGGGTCGCAAGCTTCGCGGCCGCGGCGAGCCTGCCGTTCGGTATCGCGGTCGCCTACCTACTGGCGCGCGGGAGATTCCCGGGACGTTCGCTGGTTGATGCCTTCGTCCACCTTCCGCTGGTGATTCCGCCGGTGGTGACCGGCTATCTGCTTCTGCTGACTTTCGGACGAAAGGGTCCTGTCGGCGCGTTTCTTGAGCAAACGTTCGGGATCGTTCTCGCGTTCAGGTGGACGGGCGCCGCGCTCGCCGCCGCCATCATGGGTTTCCCGCTGATGGTGCGCGCCATCCGACTGTCGATCGAGTCTATCGACCGCCGGCTCGAGGCGGCGGCGTCGACCCTCGGCGCCAACCGGGCGATGGTCCTCCTCACCGTCACACTCCCCCTCGCCCTCCCCGGCATCCTCGCCGGGATCGTGCTGGGATTCGCCCGCGCGCTTGGCGAATTCGGCGCGACGATCACCTTCGTCGGCAACATCCCCGGCGTGACCCAGACCATCCCCTCGGCGATATACACGTACACGCAGGTGCCGGGCGGCGACCTGGCGGCACTCCGCTTGACCGCGATCGCGGTCATCATCGCTTTCGCGGCGCTGCTCCTGTCCGAGACAGTCGCCCACAGGGCAACGCGTCGGGTGCTCGGCCAATGACGCTGCAAGTGGACGTCACGACAGTAGTCGGCGGATTCTCGCTTGCCGCAAAGTTCGCCAGCGACGGCCATGTGACTGCCCTGTTCGGCCGCTCCGGCTCCGGCAAGACCACCCTCGTCAACTTGATCGCCGGGCTTGCCCGCCCCGATCACGGGATGATCCGCATCAGCGACGTGACGCTGGTCGACACGACAAAGGGCATCAACATACCCACCCATAAGCGCGGCGTCGGTTACGTTTTCCAGGAAGGCCGCCTGTTCCCACACCTGTCCGTTAGGGGGAACCTTACCTACGGGCAAAGGTACGGGCGAACCGGCGACGGAGGTCCGTCGATCAGCGAAATCGCAGCCCTGCTCGATATCGGCACGCTCCTCGACCGCCGCCCGGCAGGCCTTTCGGGCGGCGAGAAGCAGCGGGTCGCCATCGGCCGCGCATTGCTGGCTAGCCCGCGGCTGCTGTTGATGGATGAGCCCCTCGCCTCCCTCGACCAGCACCTCAAAGGTGAAATCCTTCCCTACATCGAGCGTCTGCGGGACGAGATGAAGCTGCCGATCATCTACGTCAGCCACGTAGTGGAAGAGGTGGCGCGCCTCGCCGACACCCTGGTGCTGCTTGACGCAGGCAGGGTCGTTGCCGTCGGAAGCGTGAACGACGTGTTCGGCAGGCTCGACCTGCGAGCGCAGACAGGTCATTTCGAAGCGGGCGTGGTCCTTCATGCCCGCATTTTCGGCCACGACAACGCGGCGGGGACAACATTTCTCGACCATCCCGCCGGACGATTGTCAGTCGGCGCGCTGCCGGGAGCGATCGGGACGACGGTCCGCCTGCGCGTGCGGGCGCGAGATGTTGCGCTGGCCGTGGGTGAGCCCGGAAATCTGTCGATCCGCAACCGCCTGAACGCCACCGTCGCCGAGATCGGCGCGCCGGAAGGTCAAACGGTGGAGGTGAAACTCGATGCCGGCGGCGAACCGCTGATCGCGCGCATCACGCCGGCAGCAAGAGACGCGCTGGCCGTGAGGGTGGGCCAGCCGGTCGTCGCGCTGATCAAGGCGACCGCGTTCGACCGGCTGGACGATTTCAGTTGAAGTCTACGTGCAACCGGAGAGGTTGCCCTTGCCGCCAACGACGCTGACCTTCACCCGCGCCACGCCCGACTGGATCATGCCGAGCTGCACGGCGGCGCCGCGCGTGACATCGATAACCCGGCCGCCCGCGTAGGGTCCCCGATCGTTGATGCGCACGACGACGGAGCGGTGGTTTCTGAGATTCTCCACCCGAACCTGAGTGCCGAAGGGAAGTGTCCGATGGGCGGCAGCGAGCGCGTTGGCGTTCATTTGTTCGCCGTTCGCCGTGGTGTGGCCCATCTTGTACCACGAGGCTTTGCCGCACTGGGCGGCCGCTGCGTCATTCGATTGAAGGCCTGCCGCCGCGCAGAATGCACCGAAAGCGAGACCGATCGCGAGACCGCGAGATTTTTCGATTGCCACTATTTGAAACCCCGTCTCTGTTGTGCTGCATCGTTTCTTTTTCCCCAGCCTTTCGATGCACAACGAGTTCTCGTCCCGCATCAATTCGGGGATTTGCATGGCCAAATACGGCATGAATAGGACCCAGGAAACGCGGTTTCGCCACAGTTAGTAAACCACTGTGGTTACTGCGGAATCGGCCGTTAATTGCGTTCAGAATAAATTGCGAGGACTACAGCCGGGCCATCAGGGATTGTGCGGCTGCGGGTGCGCGCACCTTGTCGCCGGCGATCATGTAGATGAACGCGTCGCGCTTAACCTTCTTGGGCTTCGTATTGCCGAAAGTCGGCAGGTCATCGGGCACGCTGCCGGAGGCCCATGTCTTCGCGCGTTTCGCCCATTCGTCGAGTTCGGCAGGCGCATAGCCGGTCTCGAATTTCTCCTGGCTGCGCTGCAGCCGCGCGTAGATAAAATCGGAAGTGACGTCAGCAATCGCGGGATAGTCGTCGGAGTCGGCGTAAACCACCGCGACGTTGTGCTTGCGGATGAGGTCGACGAATTCCGGCACGAGAAAACTCGCGTGGCGAACCTCAACGACGTGACGAAGGTTCAACCCACCCGCCTCCTTCGGCAGGAGCGCAAGGAAGGCGCCGAAATCTTCCGGGTCGAATTTCTTGAACGGCGCCATCTGCCACAGCAACGGACCGAGCTTGTCGCCAAGCTCGGTGACGCCGGACTTCAGGAACCAGGCCACCGGCTCGCCGGCCTCGGCGAGCACTTTCTTGTTGACCACGGCCCGGTGGCCCTTCACCGCGAAGACGAACCCCTCCGGCGTCTCGTCCCGCCATTTGGCGAAGCTCGCCGCCGACTGCGTACGGTAGAAAGTGCCGTTGATCTCGATGGAGGTGAGCTTCGATGCCGCGTACTTCAGCTCGTCGGCATGCTTCAGGTCGGCGGGATAGAACGTCCCGCGCCATGGCTCATAAGTCCACCCACCGATGCCGACCCGGATCATTGTCTCAGTCTCCTCAGGCCAGACCCAGAAACACAACCAGCACTCGACCGAGCTCTATCATCTGGTCGGCACTCAGCTCGCCGATCCTCCGGCCGAGGTTGCGCTTACGCACCGTGATCACCTTGTCGGCCATGATGCTGGAGGCCGAACGCAGACCATTCGCTTTCGACGGCTCAAGCTGCACGCGAAACAACGGCAGTTCGGCGGGGTCTGACGTAATAGGACAGACAGTGATCGAATCAGTCTGCGTGAAACCATCTGCTTGAACGATTACGACCGGACGCGGTTTTGCCGCGTAGCTCGCACCACCCGCCACGGTCCACACTTCGCCGCGCTTCACTCTTCGTTGAACTCCGAGATCGCATCGACGAAAGCCTGATCCTCTTCGGCGTATGGACTGGACGCGGCAAGCAGCGATTGCCGCCGCGCTTCACGAGCGAACTTCGCGGTGCGCGTATCGGGCACCCAGATTTGCACCGGCCGCAGACCTTGGGCGCGCAGGCGCTCACGATGGCTGCGGACCTTGTCTCGGGACTTCTTGCGCTGAGATGGCGAACCGGGCATATGACCTCATCGGTTACATGTAACCTAGCGCGAATTGCTCTCGGCCGCAAGGTCGGGAATCGACGCTAACCCCAACTCGGCCTCAGCTTCCTCTTCCAGTATCCGGATATTGGTCGCAACAATGGCGGGCGGAATATCCGGAGTCTCACCGTTCTCAATGCGTCTCTTCCAATCAAGGGCCCGGCCGCGCCTGATAATCGGGTTCAGATCCTCCCGCATGATCTGCCAGCAGAGCACGTGTCTGGTCGAGCATGCCTTCGCCCGGCGGCAGACCTTGAAGGGACAATGTTCGGCGATGCCGATAACCGTGCAAAAGCTCCGCAGGGCATCGTCGAAACCCGGTTCAAGTTCCAGAATCCTGACACGCTTCAATTCCTGTTCGAACCACAGCCGTGTCTCTTCCTCTTCGTCCATTTCCGTTCCTTTCACTTTTGCGCGGACGCGACTCCGCGTTCCCGCGACCGCTTTCGGCCCAGGTCTTCGCTGACACTTCACTTCTCCTCGGCACAATGCCGAGGGTGGCGGGCGCTCGACGAGCACCATCCAATAGTTTTAGTGGGCACTCATCGAGCGCCCGCCCGGCGACTTGTCGCCATCCGTTCCGCTCTCCAAACAACCGCGCGGACGGGAGGCTCAGTCTGCCTCCGCCCTGACCACCTTCCCCGTTTCCGGGAAAGGCTGACGCGGCCACCCTTAAGGTTGGCCACACCAACAGCCGGTCGTAGTGCCGGCGGGCATTCCGGACAGCACCCCGAGCCGACGGCCGGAACCGCCGGCGCAGGCGCCGATCCTCTCCGCGAGTGTCCGATGCCGGTACCGGGCACCGCCCCTCGGCGGGAGTGGACGCGATGATCTTAAGGGAGGTTCAGAAAGCGGGGAGAGATTGCGAATCTATCCCCGGTGGAGCACACATCGCGCCCCGTTTCGCCTGAGGTTGTTCCCTTGTCCGACACAGAAGTCGAAGAACCGCGAGAGAGAACAATCGCCCAAAGCCGCTTGGCTCGGGATCGATTTCAAAAGAAGCTCGCGAAAATGCTTTCGCTCGCGGACGACGAGGCATTTCTCGAAATGATTTGGTGCCTCGACGCGCTCCAGTCTGGTCGCGAAGGCGCGATCGGTGGCCGTCTCACCTATCCACCGGAAGCAGCAACAACCGAAATCAGCTCCCAATACGCAATTAGGAGGTGGGACTTAGAAACGCTGACCAATCAAGTCCTCGCGACAAGAAAATTGAAGCGAGCGGACGGCCGCTCTCTGAACACTTCGCTGTTTGCGACAGCAGCCACAGTGGTGCAGTTGCTACGAGACTTGGAGAACGCGGAGGACGGAATCGATCTAACCCGCACAGACGTATTGAAATGGTTGCCCCGAATTGGTCATCGCCAATTCGGCTGGCAACGCGGTGACCTGCCACTGAAGTTTCATCCAGCGGCGATTAGAGTCTCGGCCGGTTTGGCGCGGGTTGGCGCGATGAGATGTTTGGCATAGGCCACCGGCGTTTTGTAGCCAACTGCGGAGTGTGGCCTTGCGGTGTTGTAGTCGGTGACCCAGGCGCCGATGAGCTGACGATGCTGATCGAGACCCGCGGCAAGCCGCAGATGATCGTCTCCGACCACGGCACCGAGTTCACCTCGAACGCCATCCTCGGCTGGGCAATCGATCACCGGGTCGAATGGCA
>JAYTZZ010000046.1:0-12464 GCA_043741595.1 Hyphomicrobiales bacterium
AACGCCGGTGGCCTATGCCAAACATCTCATCGCGCCAACCGGCGCCAAACCGGCCGAGACTCTAATCGCCGCTGGATGAAACTTCAGTGGCAGGTCACCGCAGCCCAAGATTTGCTGGCGATCTGCGTTGACGTTTCTAATCGAATGACGTTGTAGCGGCCGCGCCGAGGGGCGCGCGATTCTAACCCCGGTTCGCGGACCGGGGAAAGATTCACAAGAAAACAAAATCTATCCCCGCTCTCTGAACCGGCCTCATATTGATGGCATCCTTGCTCAACGAGGGGGCGCCACCGGTGGCGACCAGCTGGTGGAGCAGGGAGCGGTGCCCGCGGTTGCCCAGCGATGGGCTCTGGCGAGGGGGTCAAACTCTGAGCCGGCTGGATTCGCAGTCCAGTATCTCGGGAGGCATCCGCAACACTCGCCCGCCGGCACTACGACCGGCTGCCACTTCGGATGGCCTTAAGGGCGGCTGGCTAGCTCCAAACTCGCAAGAGGGAGGAGTCGTCAGGACGGAGTGCCCCGCAAGGGTCCGTCCGCCGGCCGTCTGGAGAGCGGGATGCGGGAGCCCAAAGTCACCGCGGCGGGCGCTAGGTGAGCGCCCATAACGGAATACCCGACTGGCGTTCAAAGAGCGCCCGCCACCCCCTCATTTCGATGAGGGCGAAGACAAGAGACCGAGGACGGCCGAAGGCCGGACCGGGAACGGAAGAAGCGGAAGGAGACGATGACTCGGGCTGGTGTCAGTCGCGAGAACGAGGAGGCTTGAGTTGAGGAGCGCAGGTGTGAATCCAGAACTCCACCTCTCCCAAAGGGAGAGGGCTTTGAGACTTGGTCAGCGCAGCGAACCTAGGCGAAAAGGGTGAGGGGTTATGATCTGTCCCGGGAGAACTCATCCCCTCACCCTTCGCTTCTAACCTCGCTCCGCTCGGTAAGGCGCGAAGCCCTCTCCCTCCGGGAGAGGAGGAGGCTAAGCCCCAGCGGACGACGGAGCAAAGGTGTGCGCTGCGCGCTAGTATCGCTCACCGCCATACCCGGAAAAGCCCATGCCCCCATCACCGCGACCCACCCCACCGCCCGACGCAGCAGCCCGGCGCAACGCTAAACCGGTCGTTGCCTATCCGGTCGAGCGTCTGCCGTTCTTCGACGCCGGCTTCTATTCCGCCGCCGGCGCGGGCATGGCCAAGGTCTCCGAGGTCATCGTCCCGCCGCGCGACGCGAGAGCCTTCAGCGTCCCGGCCGGCCATTTCTTCCGCATTGTCAGCGTCGATGGTGCCCAGGTCGGCGACCTCAACCTGTGGAACGCCCACGACCTGTCGGAGCGTTTCTTCAGCGGCAAGACGCGCGCGCTCCACGCCACCCACGTCACTACCGGCGACCGGCTGTGGAGCACGCTGCCGCAACTCCGCCCGCTGGCGACCATCACCCACGACACACTCGGCTGGTATGGGTGGGACGCGGACGGCGCCGGCGTCCACGACGTGATCGGTACGCGCTGCGATCCCTATACCAATCTGCTGCTGAACGGCGTCGAGTACCATCACTGCTGCCACTCGAACCTGACGCGGGCGCTCGCCGCGGAGCGCCACCTGCCGCTTGCCGAGGCCGAGCGCCATGTCCACGACGTGCTCAACGTCTTCATGTGCACCGGTTTCACGCGTGACACCCACCAGTATCTCATGAAAGCCAGTCCGGTCCGCCCCGGCGACTTCATCGAGTTTTTCGCCGAGATCGATCTGTTGGTCGCGCTGTCGGCCTGCCCGGGCGGAGACTGCAGCACCAGCCACTCGGATGATGTCGCGCGCTGCTATCCGCTGAAGGTCGAAATTTTCCGGCCAAAGGATGGCGCGCTGGCGGGATGGCGATCGCCGGAAGCGAACGCTTACTCGCGGACGCACGGGGCCGCTTTTGCAGGGCAGGCGGAGGAGGCTATGCTCCCTCGGGGGCTATAGCACTGGGGACGTTCATGTTTCTGCTGTCAGCCATGATGAAGGCGATCATCCGCGTCGGCACGCTGACGATCATAGACGCCGGCGGCCGCGCGCATGTCTTTTCGGGGGCGCCCGGTCCGCAGGTGACCGTGCGCTTCGCCGACCGGGCGCTCCCTTATCAGCTCATATTGAATCCGGGGCTGGTCGTCGGCGAAGCCTACATGGACGGCCGCCTGACCTTCGAGAACGCGACGCTCCGCGATGCGCTGGCGTTGTTCTCGCTCAACCGCTCGTCGTTCGGCTCCTATCCCATGCAGGTAATCGTTCGCGGCGTCTTCAAGGGGTTCAAGCGCCTCCAGCAGGCCAACCCGATCGGCAAGGCGCAGAAGAACGTCGCGCACCACTACGACATCGGCAACGATTTCTACAAACTGTTCCTCGACGAGGGCATGCAATATTCCTGCGCCTATTTCCTCAGCGACACCGACACGCTCGAGCAGGCGCAGCAGAACAAGATGCGTCTCATCGCCGCGAAGCTGCAGCTCAAGCCGGGCCTGAAGATCCTCGATATCGGCAGCGGCTGGGGCAATCTCGCGCTCTATCTCGCCACGTTGGAGAAGGTCGACGTCACCGGCGTGACGCTATCGAAGGAACAGCACGCTCTCTCGAACGAGAAGGCGCAGCGGGCAGGGCTCTCCGATCGCGTCCACTTCGAGCTTCGCGACTATCGCGAGGTCAGCGATCGCTTCGATCGTATCGTGTCGGTCGGCATGTTCGAGCACGTCGGCGTGCCGCACTACAGCGAGTTCTTCGAGAAGGTGAAGTCGCTGATGCCCGACGACGGCCTCATGCTCCTGCATTCGATCGGCCACATGCTGCCGCCCGGCACCACCAGTCCGTGGCTCCGGAAATACATCTTCCCGGGCGCCTATGGGCCGGCGCTGTCGGAGGTTTTCACCGCGACTGAAAAGGCCGCCCTGTGGGTGACGGACGTGGAGTTCCTCCGCCTGCACTACGCCAAGACCTTGCGGGAGTGGGGCAGGCGCTTCGACGCCAACCGTGCCCGGGTCGCGGCCATGTATGACGAGCGCTTCTGCCGGATGTGGGAATTCTATCTGATCAGCGCCCAGATGATCTTTGAGACCGGCACCAACCAGGTTTTCCAGATGCAGCTCACGCGCGAGATCGACGGCGCGCCGATCGTCCGCGACTACATGACCGATCTGCAGCGGGAGTATCGCGCGAAGTAAGATTGTTGGGGTTGACTCCCTCCCCTCCCCGCGATACTTAAGCATATGCTTAACTATAAGACGGCGCCCCTCGATCTCATGTTCCACGCGCTCGCCGACCCAAGCCGGCGGATCATGGTGGAGCGGCTCAGCCGCGGCCCGGCCTCGGTCAGCGAACTCGCCAGGCCGCTGGCGATGTCGCTGCCGGCTGTCGTTCAGCATCTTCAGGTGCTGGAAGCCAGCGGCCTCGTGCGGAGCCAAAAGGTCGGGCGCGTGCGCACCTGCCGGGTCGATCCGAAGGCGCTGCAGATGGCGGAGCGGTGGATCAACGACGCGCGCACCGCATGGGAAGGCCGCCTCGATCGGCTCGGCGCGTACCTCGCTGCCCATCCCGAGAAACCCAAGAGGCGTCCATGAATCTCATTTTCTGGATCAACGCACGGCGGATGGCGTGGGCACGTCGCCTTGAGCGGCTCGCCAAGTATCTCGCCACGCAAACCAAGAAAGCAAAACAGAGGAGTTAGTCATGACCAAGCGATCCATTGTCCACGCCACCTTCGTCATCGAGCGCACCTACGATGCCGCGCCGAAGCGCGTCTTTGCCGCCTGGGCGGACCCCAAGATCAAGGCCAAATGGTTCGGCGCGCCGACGGTAGAAGACGGCAAGCGCTCGTTCGACTTCCGTGTGGGTGGGAGAGAGACGAGCAGCGGCAAGGTGGATAGCAAGACCTACAGCTACGACGCGCTTTATCAGGACATCATCCCGGACGAGCGCATCATCTACACCTACGACATGCTCCTCAACGGCGAGCGCATCTCGGTGTCGGTGGCTTCAATCGAGTTCAAGCCGGCGGGTTCCGGCACAAAGATGACGGTTACCGAACAGGGCGCCTACCTCGACGGTCTCGACAATCCGGACCTGCGCGAGTCGGGCACGAAGTGGCTGATGGACCAGCTCGGCGAAGTGCTCAAGGGCAACAAGGATACGGTTGCCCCTCCTCGGGCGCACAGTAGCGGTTTCGCGTAAGGGAAATTAATCATGACTGCGACCATCGATACCCGGCGCTGGCTGGCGCTCCTCGTCCTTTGCCTCGGCGATCTGATGATCGTCCTCGACACAACGATCGTGAACGTCGCGCTGCCGTCGATCCGCACCGACCTCGGTTTCACCGAGACGTCGCTGGTTTGGGTCGTCAATGCCTATATGCTGACCTTCGGCGGCTTCCTCTTGCTTGGCGGCCGCCTCGGTGACCTCTTCGGCCACCGGCGGCTGTTCCTGGCCGGTCTCGTCCTCTTCACCGCGGCATCGCTCGCCTGCGGTGTGGCGACCGCGCAGGCGCCACTCATCGCCGCCCGTGCCGTGCAGGGACTTGGCGGCGCCGTCGTCTCGGCCGTTGCCCTCTCGCTGATCATGAATCTGTTCACCGAGCCGGCCGAGCGGGCGAAAGCGATGGGCGTCTTCGGCTTCGTCATGGCCGGCGGGGGAAGCATCGGGGTGCTCCTTGGCGGCGTCCTGACCGATGCGTTCGACTGGCACTGGATATTCCTCGTCAACCTGCCGATCGGCGCGGCTGTCTTTGCCCTCTGCCTGGCGTTGATCCCGGCCGGTCGTGGTGCCGCCGCGGTGGCGCGTCTTGACGTCGGTGGCGCCGTCACCATCACCGCCGCGCTGTTGCTCGCGGAGTACGCCGTCGTGAATGGCAACGAGGCAGGCTGGACGTCCTTCGAGACCTTTGGACTACTCGCTGCTGCGGTCGCGATCTTCGTCCTCTTCATCACGATCGAAGCCCGCGTTGCCTCACCGCTCGTGCCGCTCCGTCTTTTCCAAAACCGTAATCTTGCGACAACGAACGTCGTCGGCATCCTGTGGTCGGCCGCGATGTTCGCGTGGTTCTTCGTCTCGGCGCTCTACATGCAATTGGTGCTGGGATACGAGCCGCTGCAGGTCGGCTTGGCTTTCCTGCCGGCGAATCTCATCATGGGCGCGTTCTCCCTCGGGCTCTCGGCCAGGATTGTCATGCGCTTTGGTATCAAAGGGCCGCTCGCCCTCGGTATGTTCCTGGTCGCGGCCGGGCTGGCGTTGTTCACGTTAGCGCCGGTCGATGGGACATTTGTCCTCCACGTGCTTCCCGGCATGACCCTCCTCGGCATTGGCGTCGGTCTGGCGTTCAATCCTGTGCTGCTTGCTGCCATGAGCGATGTCGCGCCGAGTGAGTCCGGCCTGGCGTCCGGCGTGGTCAATACCGCGTTTATGATGGGCGGCGCGCTCGGCCTGGCGATCCTCGCCAGCCTTGCCGCCGCGCGGACGAGCGGTCTGGTCGCGTCTGGTCTGGACCCGGTTGTCGCCTTGAATGGCGGTTATCACATCGCCTTCCTCGTGGGCGCGCTTTTCGCGCTCGTGGCGGCCTTGCTCTCGGTCTCCCTGCTCAGGGCTGGGATGCAAGCGCCGGCACACGAGGGCGGAGAGGCGAGTGACGCGGGGAATGTGCAGGGCGAACAGGCGACCGCGCAGACCTGACAAACAAAAGCCGGCGCCAGCCCATGTTCGGTCGGCCTTGCGATGACCGCGCCCGCTATTTCGGTGCGACCGCCGCGGAGCGCCCGCGCAACAGGCGAAATATCCGGCCGTCGATCGCCGCCAACCCAAGGCCGATCGCCGCCATGCCGATGAAGTGATTCGGCTGAAGCCGCTCGTGCAGAAAGACCGCGCCGAGAAGGATCGCGCTAACCGGCACGAGGAAGGTGACAAGCAGGAGGTTGACGGCACCTGCCGTCGCCAGGATGCGGTAGAACATGACATAGGCGAGCGTCGTCGAAATCGCGGCGAGACCAAGAAGCGCGCCCCAGATTCCGATACCCGGCATCGGCAGCGTCCACGGCTGGTCGACGATGAGGGCAAGCGGCACCATCATCGCCGCCGCGGCGGTGATCTGGCCGGTCGCTGTCACCATAGGCTTCAGTCCAGCCTGGCTGAAGCGGCGCCCGTAGACTCCCGAATAGGCGTAGAAGACGGATGCGAGCAACAACGCCAGCTCGGCGAGCACATCATTGCCGGCACCGGCGAGCGCGTCCGGCCCAATCATCAGAACGACGCCGGCAAAGCCGACGATGAGACCAATAACGCGCGCCGGAGTCATCTTCTCGTCGCGGGTCAGGTAGTGGGCAACAAGCACCGCGAAGAGCGGCGTTGTCGCGTTCAGGATCGCGGCGAGACCGCTTTCGATGTGTCCCTGCGCCCAAGTGATCAGGCTGAAGGGTACGACGTTGTTGACGAAGCCCATGGTGAAGAAGCCCCGCCAGGTCTTGGCATCGCGGGGCATGGTCCCGCCGGTGGCCCGGACAACGAGGTAGATGAGGGCGCCACCGATAGCCACGCGGATAGCGACGATCGTGAGCGGGGGCAGCACTTTGATTGCGATTGCGACGTAGAAATACGAGCCACCCCAGAGCAGGGCGAGCGCGAGCAACAGAGCCCACTCCGTCGGCGTCATATGGCGGTTAATCGGGGGTGTCATCGGCGGCCGCTCCTTGTAGCGCTCGGTCTAACAGAAGCGGTAACCAGCGCATTCCGTTTCTTGCACTCCCGTGGCAGCGAGGGCCTTTAAGGCTTTGGCTCCCTTGCAGCATTTGCTACGGTGCGCGGGGGTGTGGAATTGCCGGAGCGGCAAGCGAAAATGACGGTGCAGCTTCCTGTCGAGCCGGTCGTGCGGAACGCCGCCGGCATCGCCCGCGCCCTGCCGATCCTCAAGCAACGATTCGGCGATCGTTTTACCGACGCGGAAGGCGTCCGCCGCCAGCACGGCCAGCAGACGACGTGGCTGCCCAGTCAGCCGCCCGACACGGTGGTGTTTCCAGTGACAACGGAAGAGGTCGGGGAGATCGTTCGCACTTGCGCTGAATACCGTGTGCCGGTGATTCCCTACGGCGTTGGCACCTCGCTCGAAGGCCACGTCAACGCGCCGTATGGCGGCATCTCGATTGATCTCGGTCGCATGAACCGCGTTCTCGACGTTCATGCCGAGGATCTCGATTGCGTGGTGGAGCCGGGCGTCACCCGGAAGCAGCTCAACGATCACCTGCGCGATCAAGGCCTCTTCTTCGCAATCGATCCAGGAGCCGACGCGACGCTTGGCGGCATGGCAGCAACGCGGGCGTCCGGAACCAACGCCGTGCGTTATGGCACGATGCGCGACAATGTCATCAATCTCACGGCGGTCATTGCGGACGGCAGCGTGGTCAAGACCGGCAATCGCGCGAAGAAATCCTCCGCCGGCTACGATCTCACCCGGCTCCTCATCGGTTCGGAAGGTACGCTCGGCGTCATCACCGAGCTGACGCTCCGCCTCCATGGCATTCCCGAGGCGATCGCCGGCGGGGTGGTTTCCTTCGAAACGGTCGAGGGCGCCTGCAAGGCCACGATTCTCACTATCCAGTCCGGCATTCCGATCGCACGGATCGAGTTGCTCGACGCTCCGATGGTCCGGGCGAGCAACATCTATTCGAAGCTGCACCTTCCAGAGACGCCGACGCTTTTTGTCGAGTTCCACGGCAGCGAGGCGTCGGTGAAGGAACAATCGGCACAGTTCGGTGGCATCGCAAAGGAGCACGGCGGCGGTGAATTCTCCTGGGCGCTGAAACCGGAAGAGCGGAACCGTCTGTGGCAGGCCCGGCACGATGCCTATTGGGCGGCGCAAGTACTGCGCCCTGGCGCGAAGGTGGTGGCAACGGACGTGTGCGTGCCAATTTCGCGCCTCGCCGAATGCGTAACGGAGACGGCCGCTGACGTCGAGGCTAGTCGCTTGATCGCGCCGATTGTCGGCCACGTCGGCGACGGCAATTTTCATCTTACCCTGCTGGTCGATCCCGATGACAGCGCGGAAATGGAACGCGCCGACGCGCTTGTCGGCAGGCTCAACCTTCGCGCGATCGCGATGGACGGGACGTGCACCGGCGAGCACGGCGTAGGCCAAGGCAAAATGAAATACATGGCGCGCGAACACGGCGCCGGGCTGGACGTGATGCGCGCCATCAAGCGGGCACTCGATCCGATGGGAATCATGAACCCCGGCAAGATCGTCGCGCCGCCATGACAACGAGCACGGGCGACAGGCGGAGGGATATCTGAACCGGCTTTATCTGATCGTCGGGGGAGCGATCGTCGCGATACTGTTCGCGGCGCTGATCGTCCCGTGGTTTGTCAACTGGGACAACTACAAGACCCAGTTCGAGCAGGAGGCCAGCCGGATTCTCGGTCATCCCGTGCGCGTCAACGGTTCGGCGAATGCCTCGATCCTTCCGTCGCCGTCTCTGACCTTCACGGACGTTCAGGTCGGCGAGGCAGGGGCTGAGCCGATGATGACGGTCGCGCGCTTCGAGGCGACGATGGAGTTGATGCCGCTTCTGCAAGGCCAAATCCGCGTCGTTTCCATGAAGCTTGAGAAGCCGGGGGTGCGGGTATCGGCGGATGAGAAGGGCATCGTCGACTGGCTGCAGCGGGGAGCCTCCGCGCAGACGCTTGATCCCGACAAGGTCGCGCTTGCCGACGTGCAGGTTACCGACGGCGCGGTCTTCTATAGCGACGCGCGGACTGGCGTCTCTCTGACTTTCGAAGGCATCACCGCTTCCATCGAAGCGCGGTCGCTGGCGGGTCCGTGGAGGGTCGCCGGGACCTACCTCGATGGCGGCAAGGCCGTGCAGTTTGGCTTCGCCACGGGCCGTCGGTTGGATGACGGAACAATTCGCGTCAAGAGCGACCTGACGCCCTCGCAATGGCCGGTGGTTATTAGCGCCGACGGCGTGCTCGCGAGCGACCCGGAGGCTGGGCTTAGCTATGCCGGCACCTACGGCGTGACCGAAGTCGTGGAAGCGACCGGCGGGGAGGGCGCGACCGCGCCCGGCTGGAGAAGCGAAGGCACATTCGCGCTGACACGCGATCGCGTCGTTCTCGACAAGGCGATCCTGTCGAATGGTCCGCCTGAGCAGCCGGCGAGTATCGCCGGTTCGCTGACGGTGAATTTTGGCAAGGAGCCATCCTTCGAGGCGATGGCGGAAGCGCGGCAACTCGATCTCGATCGGTCGCTCGGCGGTGGACCTAGCGAGCCGGTGAACGTGTCATCCGTGACGCAACGGTTTGTCGATTGGCTGACGACGCTTCCGGTACCGGACATTCCCGGTCGCATTGCCTTCAACGTTCCGGCCATCGTCGTCGGCGGTTCGGTCATCCAGGATGTGAAATTCGCTGCCGAGCCAGCGGCCGCGGGCTGGAAGATCGATGGGTTCACGGCGCGGCTTCCCGGGCAGGCGAGCGTGTCCGCCGACGGGGTGCTCACCACCGACCGCCAGGTTGGCTTCATCGGGTCGGCGCGGCTCGCAGTCGCGCAACCGGCAACGTTTGCCTCATGGTGGCGGGGCGGAACGACGCCGGGCGCCGGGCGGCTGCTGTCCGCCTTCGATATCGCCGGAGAAACGGAAATCGCCCCCGGCCGCGTTTCCGTCGACGAGATCGATGCGCGTATCGGTGACGCGACGATCACGGGCCGCTTCGCATGGAGCGAGGCGCGCGAACATCGCCGTCATCTCGGCACGGATCTCCGGGCAAACCGCATAGACTTTGCGCAGGTGAAGGCACTCGCCGACATGCTGGTGGGGCGCGACCTCACTGACACCGCCGGGCTCGCCGACAGTTTTTCAATTCGGCTCGCGGCTGACGCATTTCAGTTTGACGACGTCCGCATGAAGGACGTCGCCATCGATGCGGCATACGCCGAGGATGTGCTGACGGTCGTGCAGGTTTCAATCGGCGATCTTGGTGGAGCGAGCTTCCGTGTCACCAGTGGCCGTATCGATGACCTGACCACCAACCCGCGCGGCCATCTCGACGCGCGCCTTGAGGCGAACACCCTCGACGGTCTGGCGCTGATCGCGGGAAAGCTGGCTCCGGAGAGCGGGCTCTTCCAGTGGCTTGGGCGGACGGCAACAACGCTGGTACCGGCTTTCATCAATGCCAAGATCACGGCGCCGCCGAAGGGCAGCGATGGCGGATTGAGCGTGGCGCTTGATGGTGTGGCGGGACAGACGACGTTCAGCGCCACCGCCGAATCTGTCGCCAAGAAGCTCGCTAACTGGCGGAGCGAGGCCGCCAGGGTCTCTGTCGTTGTCGATTCACCGGACAGCGCGGCGCTGGCGCAGCAATTCGGTTTCGCTGCGACAACTCAGAAGGCCGACACGGGCGCGCACGTCGAAATCGACGGCAACGGAGTGCCGAAGGATGGTCTCGATACGACCCTCACGTCCGATTTCGCCGGACTGACAACCGGGGCTTCCGGCAAGCTGTCGTTTGTGGACGGCCTTCAGCCGTCCTTCACCGGCAAGTTCAGCGCTACCGCGGACGATCTCGCCCCGATCATTGCGACCGCAGGGCTCGCCATTCCCGGCGCGGCGGGAGGTACACCGCTTGCTCTCACCGGTACCCTCGCAACGTCGGGTGGGGACGCGACGCTGACCTGGAAGAACGGCATCGTCGCCGACCACGCCGTCAGCGGAGCGGTCAAGTTCGGGCGCGTCGCCGAACAGGGGTGGCGGCTCGGTGGCGATCTTGCGATCGATGCGGTCGACCTCGGATGGCTCACCTCGCTCAGCCTTGGTTTCGCGCCGGAGCCGACCGGCGATCAGGAAGCGCCGTGGTCGAAAACGCCATTCAGCCCCCCGACCTACGGACACTTAAATGGCAAGCTCGCGGTAACGGCGGAGCTTTTTACGGTCGGCGACGGCCTCGATGTCGCCAATGCCAAGGCCACGCTCAACCTCCAGCCGCAGCGCATCGACGTCGACCTCAGCGCCGGTGATCTCGCCGGCGGCAAGGCGACCGGCGGCATCTCGATCCAGAACGTCGAGGGCAATGCCAATCTCACCGGACAGTTTAGTCTTACCGGCGCCGCGCTCGAGTCGCTGATCTGGCAGCGCGATCAGCGTGCGGTGGCTACCGGCGTCTTCGACCTGTCAGCTAATTTCGAATCCACCGGACGCTCGCCGGCGGGACTCCTCTCGAGCATGACCGGTGGCGGCGTGGTTGCCATCCGCAACGGGGTTGCGCGGTACGTGAATCCCGCGACCGCCCGCAGCATCGTTCGCCTCTCTGATCTAGGGGAACAATACGGCGACGAGGCGCTCAAGTCGGTGGTCGAGCAACAGATCGACGCAGACTCGCTAACCATCGGCGAGACGGGCGGAGCGTTCTCGATCGCCGCAGGCACCGTGCGCTTCATTGGTCTCGCGGCAAGGGGAACGAACGTCGAAGCGGAGGGCAATGCGGTCGTCGATCTGAATGCCATGACCCTCGACAGCGACTGGACGCTGACGTTCGACGTCGGCGACGCCAAGGTCGAGGGAGCAAAGCCAAAAGTCGGCCTTGTCTTCCGCGGGCCTCTGGCCGGACCATCCAGGATCATCGATGCACTGCAGTTCGGCTCCTACCTCAATACGCGTCAGGCGGCGCGTATGCTTGAAATCATCGCCAACGAAGAGCTCGATCGCATGGAGCGCGAGCGTTTCGCGCGCCTGCTTCAGAAGTCGCGGGACGATCGTGGACGTGATGAACGTGAGAGGCAGCAAGCAATTGACGCAGCGGATCGCCAGCGTGTGTCGGCCGTTGCGGCGACGGCGAAGATCGTGCGGCTTCACATCGAACGCGAAATCCTGGCGGATGACCGGCGCTCGACGGCGATCATCCGCTCTGCCGAGCTGTCCGTGGCTGCGCGGGACGCGGCCGGGGAAGCTGCAAAAGTGGCCGCCAAGCGTGCGGCGGAAGCGCGTGACACCGCGACCAAGGCTGCTGCGGCCCTGCCGGCCGTGATTGCCGCAGATGAGTCCGCCGCCGCTGCGGCGGCGACAGCCGCGGCGGATTTCGCGGGCGCGCGATCAGCGGCATCGACGGCGGCAGATGCTGCGGCGAAGCAGTTGTCCAACGCTGATGCCGCGGAGCAAGAAGCGTTGGTTGCTTTGAACACCGAGACGGCGGCGAAGGAAGCGGCCGAAATAGCCGCAAAAGATGCGACCACCGCCGCTCTTGTGCTCGATGCGGCCAATACCAAAGTGAATACCGCGAAACTTGCGGCGGAGTCGGCGGCTGCTGAGGTGACGGCCGCGGATGAAGCGCTGAAGGCCGCGGACAAGGCGCTCGCCGGGGCGTTTGAGGCGCGCGACACCTCCGCCGCCGCCCTTGTTGCCGCGACCGCAGCGCTTGCGGAGGCGCAAAAAGCAGCCGACCGGAGTTCGACTGAAGCCGCTTCGACGGCTCAACGGGCGATGG
>JAYTZZ010000047.1:0-5372 GCA_043741595.1 Hyphomicrobiales bacterium
CTGACCGGCGCCGGCGACGTGGTTTGGGATTGGGACGTGGCGCGCGACCGCATCTATACGGGACCGGAAGCGGAGGACATCCTCGGACGGCGGCGGGGGACGCTTGAGGGCCCTGCCCGCGACTGGCTTGAGATCCTCCACCCCGGCGACCGCGATCGATTCAAGACGACGCTCGACACGGCCGTTGAACTCAGGCGCGGGCGGATCGCGCAGGACTTTCGTCTGCGCGCCGAGGACGGACACTATCGCTGGTTCCACCTGCGCGCCCGGCCGGTGCTGGGCACCGACGGCGAGGTGATGCGCTGCGTGGGCACGCTCCTCGACGTGACCGAAGACCGGATGGCGGAAGAACGGCTGCTTCACGATGCGGTCCACGACAACCTTACGGGCCTGCCCAACCGCGAACTGTTCCTTGACCGGCTCGGCGCAACAATCACACGAGCCAACGCGGAGAACTCGACGCGGCCGTCGGTCTTCATTCTCGACATCGACCGCTTCAAGCAGGTCAACGACGGCTTCGGTATCGCGGTCGGCGACTCGATCCTGCTGACCATTGCCCGTCGCCTGGCCCGGCTTCTGAAGCAGCAGGACACGCTCGCCCGGCTTTCGGGCGACCAGTTCGCGTTCCTGCTCATCTCCGAAAGTCAGCCGGAGCGCATCGCCGCATTTGCGGAGTCTGTGCGCAGGACGTTGCGGGCCCCAATCACACTCGGCGAGAAGGAGATTTTTCTCACCGCCTCGATCGGCATCGCCATGCACGACGGCAAGCAGAACGATCCGGAGGAAGTGATCCGAGACGCGGAGATGGGCACGTTCCACGCCAAGCGGCTTGGCGGCGACCGCATCGAGGCTTTCCGCCCAGCGCTTCGTCAGCACGGCAGCGATCTTGCCACGCTCGAATCTGATCTTCGCCGCGCGCTCGGTCGCGAGGAAATCAAGGTGCTCTACCAGCCGATCGTGCGGCTGGAAGACAAGACCATTGCCGGCTTCGAGGCACTGGTGCGCTGGGACCATCCGAAGCTGGGGCGCATTCCGCCGAGCGATTTCGTGCCCCTCGCGGAGCGCACCGGGCTCATCATTCCGCTTGGTCTTTTTGTCCTCGACCGCACCGCACGCCAACTCGCCGAGTGGCAGGAGGGGCTTGGCCGCAACACCGCGCTCTTCGCCAGCGTCAACGTTTCCAGCCGGCAGCTACTCCGCCACGACCTCATCAACGACGTCAAATCCGTGCTGGTGCGTTCCAACATCAAGCGTGGCTCGCTGAAACTCGAGGTGACCGAGAGCCTCGTCATGGGGAACCCGGAATACGCGGCGCAGGTGCTGTCGCGCGTGCGCGAACTCGGCGCCGGCCTTTCGCTCGACGATTTCGGGACGGGCTACTCGTCGCTCTCGTACCTGCAGCGCTTCCCGTTCGACACGATCAAGATCGACCAGACTTTCGTGCGCGGCCAGGGGCTCGGCGACCGGCGGGTGATCCTCCGCTCCATCATCACGCTCGCCCACGATCTCGGAATGGACGTGGTGGCGGAGGGAGCGGAGTCGGAGACCGACGCCGAGGAACTGCTCGAGCTCGGCTGCGAGTATGTTCAGGGCTTCCTTTACGGGCAGCCGATGACCGCGGCCGAGGCGACGCGGCTCATCTTCCGCAAGGAGGAGATCGCGGAGGACGAGGACGAGGAAGTGGTTCAGGCCTGAGCCTCTGCCTTGACAGGGGGTACGCCCTACCCCAATTCAAGCCATGATCGTGAAGAAGCCGCCTCTCGACATCCTTCTCTGCAGCCCGCGCGGATTCTGCGCCGGCGTCGACCGGGCCATCCAGATCGTCGAGCTGGCGCTCGAGAAATTCGGCCCGCCGGTCTATGTGCGCCACGAGATCGTCCACAACCGCTATGTCGTCGACAGCCTCAAGGCCAAGGGCGCGATCTTCGTCGAGACGCTTGCCGAGATTCCCGATACGAAGCAGCCGGTGATTTTTTCGGCGCACGGTGTCGCCAAGGCGGTGCCGGAGGAGGCGCGGGAACGGAACCTCTTCCATCTCGACGCCACCTGCCCGCTGGTGACCAAGGTCCACCGCGAGGCCGAGACCCATTTCAGGAAGGGCCGCGAGATCGTGCTCATCGGCCATGCCGGGCACCCGGAAGTCGCGGGTACGATGGGTCAGCTCCCTGTGGGCACCATCAACCTGATCGAGACCGAGGCGGACGCTCGCGCGTTCCAACCGAAGGCGCCGGAGAAACTGGCATTCATCACGCAGACCACACTCTCGGTCGACGACACGGCGGCGATCGTGGCGATCCTTGCCAAGCGCTTCCCGGCGATCGTGGCGCCGCACAAGGAAGACATCTGCTACGCCACCACGAACCGCCAGGAGGCGGTGAAGCGCATCGCCCATCAGATCGACGCGATGGTGGTGATCGGCGCGCCGAACTCGTCGAACTCGCAACGCCTCCGCGAAGTCGCCGAGCGTGCCGGTTGCCCGGTGTCGCTGCTGGTCCAGCGCGCGGCTGAGATCGACTGGACGCGGCTCGAAGGCATCAAGCGGGTCGGCATCACGGCGGGAGCGTCGGCGCCGGAGGTTCTGGTGGAGGAAGTGATCGACGCTTTTGCCGCGCGATACGAGGTCAAGGTCGAGGTGGTCACGGCGGCCGAAGAGGCGGTGACTTTCAACCTGCCGCGGGCGCTACGCGAAGCGGTGGCCTGAATTAGCTGTTGAAGAGCAGCGCGATCCCGACGACCACGAGGATCATGCCGACGATGTCGCGCACGCCTGATGCTTGCGCGAAGAGCCGGCGCGAGACCAGACCGGCGATGACGATCTCGACGAGGCCGAGCGTGCGGACGCGCGTTGGCGACTGAATCGCGAATGCGAGGAACCACATCTCCGAGGCGAAGGCGCCAAGGAAGCCGGCGGGCAGCGACGGTCGCCATGCCTTGAGGACGGCGCGCAATGCGGCCGGGTCGCGGGCGAGCAGCCATGCGGAGAGAAGCACAGTCTGCACTGTCAGGGAGATGGCGAGCGTCAGGGTCGCGGCCGGAACGAAATCCACGGAACCGAGCGCCGTGATGCCACCGCGAAAGCCAACCGCGGCGAGCGCGAATAAACCGCCGGAGGCGATGCCGAGGAGCGCCGGACGCCACGAGAATATCTCGCCACCCGCACGCGAGGGCCACGACAAGGCCAGCACGCCGACTGTTGCGATGACGATCGCGATGGCCAACGTCAGAGTAATGTGCTCGCCCAGGAACACGACCGCGAAGAGCGCGACCTGAACCGGCTCGGTCTTGGTATAGGCGATAGTAACCACGAACGACCGTTCGCGCATGGCGGCCAGCATCAGGGCGGTCGCCGCGATCTGGCTGACCGCTCCAATCACCGTCCATGTAAGCGAGGCAGCATTGGGCGTGAGTAGCTCGCCGGCGACGAGCGACACGAGCGCGAGCGCCAGCAAGCCGAAGGGCAGACCGAACAAGAATCGGATATGGGTGGCTCCGGCAGTGCCGAGGCGCTCGGTCAGGCTCCGCTGGGTGGCGTTGCGGAAAGTCTGAGCGGTGGCGGCCAGCAGGGTAAAGACGACCCACAGCCACGCGGGAGCAGTCATTGTTTTGTTCCCTGTCGGGTACGGCGAAAATAGAGGCGTTGCCTAGCACGGCCGGGCGTGGGATCAAGCGCGCCGGAATTGAAAGACGAAGGCGATGGCTGTCTATACGGAAATCCCCGACGAGGAATTCGCCGCCTTCACGGCGGGCTACGACCTTGGCGCGGTGACCTCGCTGAAGGGGATCGCCGAAGGTGTCGAGAACTCCAACTTCCTGCTCGTCGCCGAGAAGGGCCAGTTCATCCTGACCCTCTACGAGAAGCGGGTGGACGCCGCCGACCTGCCTTTCTTTCTGGGGCTGATGGAGCATCTCGCCAGCCGCGGCCTGTCTTGCCCGCTTCCGGTACAGGACCGGCACGGCAAGGCGCTCAACCGGCTCGCCGGACGGCCCGCCGCGATCGTCACCTTCCTCCCCGGCATGTGGGTACGGCGGCCGAAGGCCGAGCATTGCGCCGCCGTCGGCGAGGCGCTGGCGCGGCTGCATCTTGCGGGCAAGGGATTTGCACTGACGCGGCGGAACGCGCTCTCGGTCGAGGGTTGGCGGCCGCTCTTCAACCAGTGCGGCGGTCGGGCCGACACCGTACTGCCCGGCCTCGGCGCCGAGATCGACCACGAACTCGCGTATCTCGAGCAGCATTGGCCGCGGGCACTGCCGCAGGGGATCATCCATGCCGATCTTTTCCCGGACAATGTGTTCTTTCTCGGCGGCAAGCTCTCGGGGCTGATCGACTTCTATTTCGCCTGCAACGACATGCTCGCCTACGATGTCGCCATCTGCATCAACGCTTGGTGCTTCGAGCCCGACGGATCGCTGAACGTGACCAAGGCGCGGGCGCTGCTCGCCGCCTACCGGGCGGTGCGTGCCTTCTCACCGGAGGAGATCGCGGCGCTGCCGTTGTTGGCGCGCGGATCGGCGCTTCGCTTCCTGCTTACGCGGCTCTACGACTGGCTGGAGGTTCCGCCGGGGGCGCTCGTCGTGCCGAAGGACCCGATCGAGTACTACCGCAAGCTCCGCTTCCACCGCAGCGTCACCGACGCTTCCGCCTATGGACTTACGGCGTGAAGAAGCGGGTCGAAATCTGGAGTGACGGAGCGTGCTCCGGGAACCCGGGGCCGGGCGGCTGGGGTGCGGTGATGATCTCGGACGGGCACGAGAAGGACCTCAAGGGCGGCGAAGCGCTGACCACCAACAATCGCATGGAACTCACCGCGGCGATCGAGGCGCTGTCGGCACTGAAGCAGCCAAGCGCCGTCGATTTCTACACCGACTCGCAGTACGTGCGCGGCGGAGTCACCGGATGGGTCGCCGGCTGGAAGCGGAACGGGTGGAAAACCTCCGACCGCAAACCAGTGAAGAACATCGACCTCTGGCAGAAGGTCGATGCGCTCTGCCAGAAACATGAGATCAAATGGCACTGGGTCAAGGGCCACGGCGGCACGCATGGCAACGAACGCGCCGACGAACTCGCCAATGAGGGCATGGCGCCGTTCAAGCCGAAGAAACGGGGCCGCCCCACCCCCCTCTAGTTTCGCCAGGCTCGCTTTCGCTCGCCAAGCTTCACTATCTCCCCCGCAAGGGGGGAGATCAGACTTTCTTTCTTAGAGCTGCCCGAGGATGGTCGCGGCGCCGGTCGTCTGGATGCCCTTGCCGCCCTCCGGCTCAAAGTTCAGCGTCTTGACCACGCCGTCTTCGACGAGCATGGAGAAACGCTTGACGCGCGTGCCCATGCCCGAGGCGGACATGTCGTTGGTGAGGCCCATAGCCTTGGCATAGTC
>JAYTZZ010000048.1:0-12382 GCA_043741595.1 Hyphomicrobiales bacterium
GCATTGATTCTGGGCGATTTCGGCAGGGTGTGTTTTGCCCGTTTGCCGGCCCGGAAATCGCCCTCCAAAAGGCAGCGGAATCCGGAATGAATGAGATGAAACCTGTCGCCGAACGGGACGGCGACTACGGCGCAGAATCGATCAAGGTCCTCAAGGGCCTCGATGCCGTGCGCAAGCGCCCCGGCATGTATATCGGCGACACCGACGACGGCTCGGGCCTCCACCACATGGTGTACGAGGTCGTCGACAACGGCATCGACGAGGCGCTTGCTGGCCACGCCGACGAGGTGACCGTCACACTCAATTCCGACGGCTCGGTGACGGTCTGGGACAACGGTCGTGGCATTCCGACTGGCATCCACAAGGGCGAAGGCGTCTCGGCAGCCGAGGTCATCATGACCCAGCTCCACGCCGGCGGAAAATTCGACCAGAACTCGTACAAGGTCTCTGGTGGACTACACGGCGTCGGCGTGTCAGTCGTCAACGCGCTGTCGAGCAAGCTGAAGCTCCGCATCTGGCGCGACGGTAAGATTCACGAGATGAGCTTCTCCGACGGCGTGCCGGACGCGCCGCTGAAGACGATCGGCGATTGGGACGGACGGAACGGCACCGAAGTGACGTTCACGCCTTCGCCCGAGACTTTCACCCACATCGAGTTCGACTACGCCACGCTGGAGCATCGCCTGCGCGAGCTAGCGTTCCTGAATTCTGGGGTGAAGATCGTTCTCAACGACCGGCGCGGCGTCGAGCCGAAGACCGAGACGATGATGTACGAGGGCGGGCTCGAGGCCTTTGCCCGCTATCTCGACCGCGCCAAGAAGCCGCTGATCCCGGCGCCGATCTATTTCAGCGCAGAGCGCGATGGGATCACGGTCGAAGTCGCGATGCAGTGGAACGACTCGTATCACGAGAATGTCCTCTGCTTCACCAACAACATCCCGCAGCGCGACGGCGGCACGCACCTTGCCGGGTTCCGCGGGGCGTTGACCCGACAGGTAAGCAGCTATGCCGACAAGACCGGCGTTACGAAAAAAGAGAAACTCGCGCTGACCGGCGACGACTGCCGCGAAGGGCTGACGGCCGTCCTCTCTGTGAAGGTGCCGGACCCGAAATTCTCCTCGCAGACCAAGGACAAGCTGGTTTCCTCGGAAGTGCGGCCGGTGGTCGAAAACCTCACAAACGACGGGCTCGGCACGTGGTTCGAAGAGCACCCGGCGGAAGCCAGGATCATCGTCAACAAGGTGGTGGAAGCTGCCGCCGCTCGCGAAGCAGCGCGCAAAGCCCGCGAGCTGACGCGCCGCAAGGGCGCGCTCGACATGGCGTCGCTACCCGGCAAACTCGCCGACTGCCAGGAGCGCGACCCGGCAAAATCCGAAATCTTCATCGTCGAAGGCGACTCTGCCGGCGGCTCGGCCAAGCAGGGCCGCAACCGAGAGAACCAGGCCGTCTTGCCGCTCCGCGGCAAGATCCTCAACGTCGAGCGCGCGCGCTTCGACAAGATGATATCGTCGGAGCAAATCGGCACGTTGATCACGGCGCTTGGTACGTCGATCGGCCCCGACGAGTTCGACGTCAGCAAGCTGCGCTACCACAAGATCATCATCATGACGGACGCCGACGTCGACGGCGCCCATATTCGCACCCTGCTCCTGACCTTCCTCTTCCGCCAGATGAAGGAGCTGATCGAGCGCGGGCACATCTTCATCGCTCAGCCGCCTCTCTACAAGATCAAGCGCGGCTCGTCGGAGCTCTACGTCAAGGACGAGCGCGGGCTGGAGGACTATCTCATCACCACCGGCCTCGACGACGCGGTGCTGAAGCTCGCGCGCGGCGACGACCGAGCTGGGCGCGACCTCGCCGAAATCGTCGGCGACGCCCGCCAGATCACGCAAGTGCTCGACGGCATGCACTCGCGCTACAACCGCGCAGTCGTCGAGCAAGTGACGATCGCCGGCGCGCTCAACCCCGCGATCCTGTCGGAGACCGACAAGGCTGAAGCCGCG
Source organism: Hyphomicrobiales bacterium (assembly GCA_043741595.1). Classification (GTDB taxonomy): domain Bacteria; phylum Pseudomonadota; class Alphaproteobacteria; order Rhizobiales; family Kaistiaceae; genus DASZQY01. Next base: position 2,004 of record JAYTZZ010000048.1, read on the forward strand.
GCGACCTACGTGGCCAAGCGGCTGGACGCGCTCTCCGAAGAAACCGAACGCGGCTGGACGGGCACGTTCGCGCCGGGTGTTGGGTTCCGCTTCGAGCGCGATGTGCGCGGCGTCAAGGAAGTCGCTGTCATCGATCCGGCGCTGCTGGACTCAGCGGACGCGCGCAAACTCGACCATTTTGCGCCGCGTCTGCAGCCGGTCTACGGCAAGTTTGCGCGCTTCGTGCGAAAGGACGATGAGACCCTCATCCACGGCCCGCGCGACCTTTTCCGTGCGGTGCTCGCCGTCGGTCGCAAGGGCCTCACCATGCAGCGCTACAAGGGCCTCGGCGAGATGAACGCCGAGCAGCTATGGGAAACAACACTCGACCCGGAGGCGCGCACGCTCCTGCAAGTCAAGGTGCGCGACGCGGTCGAGGCCGGTGACCTCTTCAACCAGCTCATGGGCGACGAAGTCGAGCCGCGGCGCGAGTTCATCCAGGACAACGCTCTAAGCGTGGCGAACCTGGACGTTTAGTTCGTCCGATTTCGCCTTGCGCGAAGCGATCTGCGCCTCCACATCGTGGAAACGATGGCTCAGTACAGCATGAAACTTGGAAATCTCGGTTGGCGCGGCCGCATCGGGCTCGTCGTAGCGACGGCGGTTGGGCTGGCGGCAGCGATTGCCCTCATCGTCCTGTCACTCGGGCTGGCGCTCGTTCTCCTGCCGGTGGTCGCGGTCGCCTTCGTCATCGGCCGCTGGCGGCTCAAGAAGCTGATGGACGAAGCGGCACGGCAACGCCCGGGCGCCCAACGCACCATCGAGATCGACTACACGGTCATCGACGGCAAGAAGCGCGATAATCCCTAGGCCACGGCTTCCCGCGGACTGACCGACCGCACCCCCAGCAAAATCAGCAGCGCCAGCGTGACGCTGACTGCTGCGAGCCACGTACCGGCGGCGGCGAGGCCGGCTGCGGCGGCCCACGAAAACGATACCAGCGCCTCGCCGAACGTCGCGATCCGCGACGACGTGTGACGGCGGCGGAAATTACTGCGTTTGGCCTGGGCGCGGAACCAGAGCTGAATACGGATGGTCGAAGCGGCGGCGCAGGCAAGACCCAGCGCCGCGGCGACAGCGTGATACGGCGAAAGAATCGCGAAGCCGACGACGAGCGGCCCGAGCACGAGGGCGACCGCACCCATGACTGCTTCGACTTTCGCTCTGGTGACGGCGCCGGCCGACACCGGCGCGGTCGCCACAAGATCAGGCGCGTCCTCGCCGGAAATCGCGAGCCAGGCTAGGGCCCCGGCAAGCTGGCCGCCGACGGTGACCAGCACCATGACGACGACCACGAGGATGCCGGTCGATTCGCCGAAGTTGCGGGCGAGAAGCAACGCCGGCGGCAGCAGATAAAGCAGCTGGGTGAGAGTCTGCGACACCAGCCAGGGATCGCGACGAAGCAAGAGCCATTCCTTGCGACGCATCGCCCATCCCGGCGTATTCGAAAGGAAGTCGCGCGCTTTGCGGCGGCGACGGCCGATTCGCGCGGAAAGGTCCGTGGCCGCCAGCGAATGCTCGCCGAGGCGCGGCGCAAAAACGAGGATGACCGCGGCAACGATGACGAACGCAATCACCGCAACGCCGGCAAGCGCCAGCCAGTCGCCGAGGATGGCGCGGGCCGGCCACCAGACGATGCTCTCCATCGCCGGTGCCTTGGCCACGACCGCATCGGAAGCGACGAAGGCTTTCTGGGTGAAGGTGCCGTAGTAGACGATGGCAATGACCTGGATGCCGATGGCGAAGGCGGCACCGATGACGGCGGCGAGCACCTGAGCGACAAGACGCGTGCGCCGGGGGCCGAGCAGGCGGAAGAGGCCGATGGTGATGGCGACGGCGAGCGCCGCGGTGGCAAAGCCAAACGAGATCGCGACGCCGTAAGCGGCAATCCAGCGCGGGCCGCCCGTGGCAACCAGCACGTCGATCAGGGGCGCGGAAAGTACGACGGCCATGAGTGCGATCAGCATGGCGTTGGTGAGGATGCGCACCGAGAACAGGCGGCGCGGCGCGACCGGCGACGACAGGACGAGGTCGAGATCGCCGCGCGAGTAAAGTGAGCGGGTGACGGCCTCCATCGCCTGGCTGAGCAGCAACGAGACATAGAGCAGGACGATCAGAGAAACGGAAATGAGCGTGGCCTTGTCCGGATTCACGCCGTCCGCGCCAAAGCGCGCGACTATTGCGTAGGCCGGAAGGTGCAGGGCGATGGCGAGGCAAGCGAGGACGAACAAGGCGCCGGAAAAGCGACGGCGGTTGCCGGCCGTGATCATCGCCTGCCAGTCGCGAAAAGAGAGGCGGAGTTCGTGGCGGACCAGCCAAAGCGTCGACCCCGGCGGCGCGTTCACGCTGCGGCGCTTTCGCCGACGAGCGAGAGGAACACATCTTCGAGGCTGCCACCGCGACCGGCGCGGAGACTGAGCTCGGCGAGCGTGCCCTCGGCGATCAAACGCCCGCTCGACAGCACGCCGATGCGTTCGGCCATGCGCTCGGCGACCTCGAGGATGTGCGTTGTCATGATGACCGTACCGCCGGCGCGCACACGCGCCTGGAGGACGTCCTTGACCTGACGAGCGGTCCCCGCGTCAAGGCCCGTAAGCGGTTCGTCGAGGATAATGAGACGCGGATCGTGGACGAGCGCGCCCGCGAGCGCCACCTTCTGGCGCATGCCGCGCGAGAAGCCCTCGCAGCGCTCGTCGGCGTAGGGACCAAGGCCGAGCCATTCGATCAGTTCGCCAGCAGTCTTGCCGGCGGAAACGGAATCGATCCCCCATAGGCCGGCGACGAATTCCAGATATTCGAACGGGGTGAGTTTGTCATAGATCATCGGCTCATCGGAGACCCACGCCATCTGGCGCTTGGCGGCGATCGGGTCAGCGAGCGCATCGCCTCCAAAGACGCTGATCGAACCGGCGTCGGGACGCAGGAGTCCCACGACGATGCGGAGTGTCGTCGTCTTGCCGGCGCCGTTCGGTCCCAGTAATGCGTAGAATTCGCCGGCGCGGATCGTGAGGTCGAGACGATCGACAGCAGGGCGCTCGAAGGTCTTCACAAGACCGCGGAGTTCAAGCGCGGAGCCGGACGCCGCGGTACGCGTAATCTGATCCATGGGAACGCTCACTCAGGCCGAATGGCCGCGGAGGAGCGGCCCAAGCTTCCTACATGGATCAGGTTGAGGCCCGGTAAATTCCACCCTCTGGTTTTGCAAGAGTGGCCTTGGCGTTAGGCCGCTAGAGCGGGGAGATGAACTTGCCGTAGACCCAGCCAGGGCGGAAATTGCCGTCGCCCAGCGGGTCAACCCAGGTCTCACACCAGCGGAATCGCACGGCCTGCACCTGCTGCCATTTCGGCTTGCCGTTGATGTTGTCGAGCTTGAGACCAGCCGTGCATTTGCCAGTGAGGCTGAGCGGCGTGCCGTTCGGGTAGCCGACGAGGATCTGCGACATGGAACTTGGGTACGCGCGAACATTAAGCACGTCCCAATCGGCAACGTTGGTTACCTGCCAGCCGAAAAACTCCGCCGCCGAAGGTAGCGTCGAGGCAACGAAGCTGGTGGCGGCCAGAGCGGCAAAGGCCGCAGCGCGCATGCTGGTCATGATTTTTCGTTCTCCCTGTACTGGACCGAGCTACCGTATGGACTGCGCGCTGAACGGGCGGTGAACGGCTCCCCTCGTGGCGGCGAACCCATTCTGGCCAGTCTAGGCTCGCCCGTCGAGCCGGCGGACGCGGCGTATGCCCGGAAACCAGTACGCCCAGAGTCCAGCGACGACGAGCGTGCCGACGCCGCCCATGACAACTGCAGGAACGACACCGATCAGCGCAGCCACCGTGCCGGCCCGGAACTCGCCAAGTTCGTTCGACGCGCCGATGAACACCATGTTGACCGCGTTGACCCGGCCGCGGACGGCGTCGGGCGTCCATATCTGGATGAGGGTCTCGCGGATGTAGACGCTTACCATGTCGGCAGCGCCGGCCAGAGCGAGCGCCAGAGCGGACAGCCAGACCGTCGTGGAGAGTCCGAAGATGAGAATAAAGAGGCCAAACAAGGCGACCGCGACGAACATGACTATGCCGGCGTGGTCCTTGACCGGTCGCCAAGTCAGATAGATCGCCATCACCACGGCGCCAACGCCGGTGGCGGAACGGAGAATGCCGAGGCCCCACGGGCCGACATCGAGAATGTCGCGGGCGTACGCCGGTTGAAGCGCCACGGCTCCACCGAGCAACACGGCGAACAGGTCGAGTGAGATCGCACCGAGAACGACCTTCTCGTGCCAGACATAGCGGAAGCCAGCGATAACTGTCGACCACGTCCTCGGTTCGGACATGGTCTTCTGTGTCGGCCGCGGCACGAGTGCAATGAAAACGGCTGCGGCGGCGAACAGAAAGAAAGCAACGCTGTACGCGGCGCCCGGCGCAACGCCATAGAGAAGGCCCCCAGCAACCGGGCCCAAGATGTTTGCGACCTGCCACGAGGACGAAGAAAGTGCGATGGCGGGAGCAAGGTCCTCCACCGGAACGAGGTTGGGCAGAAGCGAAGAGCCGGCAGGATTCATGAATGCCCGCGCTACACCAAAGACGAAGAGCAGCGTGAATATCCAGGTTGTGTTGATCAAGCCCGAGACAGTGAGGATCAGGAACGCACCAGCAACGAGTGCCTCAGCAAACTGGCCAACGCCCACTATGGCGCGGCGGTTGAACCGATCGGCGACATGGCCGGTTACAAGGACCAGGACTAGAGCCGGCGCGAATTGAACCAGGCCGACCAGGCCAAGGTCGAACGGATTGCGAGTCAGGTCATAGACCTGCCAGCCGACCGCAACGCTGACGACTTGTGTCGCGAAAGTGGCGAGGAAACGGGCGATCCAGAAGTAGCGAAAGCCGCGGTGGCGAAAAGCGCTGCGAGCAAGCGCGGAGCCTCCAGGAGGCGGAGACGATGAGGCGTCGGCCGAGGTCATGTCCTGAGCGCTTTTGCGGATTTGCGGGCGGGGAACCGGGCACCGTCATACGCGATCGGCCGGGCAGGCGAAAGGCTAGCTGTCCAGCCGGTCCGTGAACCAGCGCGTCAGTTCAATCCAGACCTGATCCTTCTCCGCCTGGTCCTCGACACCGTGCTCGATGTTCGGGTTGTCGTTGACCTCGACGACGAAGATACCGTCCTGGGTCTCCTTGATGTCGACGCCGTAGAGGCCATCGCCGATGAGCTGCGCCGCGCGCAAGCCAATATCGACCACCGCCGGCGGTGCCTCGCCGAGCGGGATCGTCGCGTGATCCCCTTCGAGCGGTTGGCCGTTGGCGCGGTGCTTGACGATCTGCCAGTGCTTCTTGGCCATCATGTACTGGCAGACGAAGAGAGGCTTGCCGCCAAGCACGCCGACGCGCCAGTCGAACGTGGTCGGCATGAATGCTTGGGCGAGCAGAAGGTCGGTATCCTCGAACCATTCTTTGGCGAGCGCGGAGAGCTCTGTCTGGTTGTCGACTTTCTTGACGCCGCGGGAGAAAGAAGAGTCCGGAACTTTCAACACCATCGGGAAGCTCAACTCGTCCGCGGCGCGGGCGAGGTCGTGCATGCCGGCAAGGATAACCGTCGGCGGGACGGCGATGCCGTTTGAGACCATCAGCTCGTGAAGGTAGATCTTGTTGGTGCAGCGGATCATCGAGATAGGGTCATCGATGACCGGCATCCCCTCCTGCACCGCGCGGCGCGCGAAGCGGTAAGTGTGATCGTCGATTGACGTGGTTTCGCGGATGAAGAGCGCGTCAAACTCGGCCAGGCGCGGCAGGTCGCGGCGGGTAATCGGCTCGATTTCCACCCCGAACTTCTCGGCGATGCGCGACCAATGCTTCAGTGTGGCAAGGTTGGAGGGTGGCAGCTTCTCCTGCGGGTTGTAAAGGACGGCAAAGGAATAGCGGGGCGCGGCGCGATCTTTTTTCGAGCGCCACTCACGCGTCGTGTGCGTATGGAGCGCTCCGTGGAAGGCGGCGAGTTCTTCCGGTGTCAACTTGGTGACCGGCACGGCGGCGAGTTTTCTGATCTGCGGCCGGCCGCCGTTTTCGACGGTCACCTCCATCACCGGGCAGCGGAACCAATCGAAGAGCAATCTGCCGAAACGATCGAAGCGGCGATCGTCGACCGTGCCGAAGTAAGAAAGAATCCTGTGGGGGACGGACTTATCGTCGGCGACAGCAAGCGCCTTGGCCAGCGAGTCGTCGAGTTCGGGCAGCGCCTGCGCATAGAGCTGGCGAGCACCGAGATCGACCATGGTCTCAACCGAGGGAATGACCCGGTGGCCGCGCGCTTCCGCCAGCAGCGAGGAATAGTAGCCGCGGCTCTGGTAGTTGAATGAGCGCGACAGGTTAATGATCTTCGGTCGCGCGCCAGAAAACAGGTTGGCGCGCGCGAGGTAATCCTTGGTGGTGATTACCTTGTGGGGGGTGTCGGCGTTGGGAAAGTCGCGAGCACTGTCGACTAGGATTACCCAATCGGCCATGACCTAGACGCCCGTTTTCTGGCGCTTGCGTGCCGGACTTCGATCCTCGTCGGATTCGGCGAGCGCCTTCTCGTAACGGAGCGCATCGGACTTGTCAGCGTAGTAGCGCGCGTAGCGCCCTACCAGGCGATAGCCGCGGCGCTCGTAGAGGCGAATGGCGGGCAGATTGTCTTCGCGCACTTCTAGCCTCAGTACCCTTTGCTTGTGGCCTGCGGCGACGGCCTCGGCGTCGGCGAGCAGACGCCGGCCAAGCCCGCGGCCACGGCGCCGGTCGTCGACGGCAATCGAGTAGAGGCGAGCGACAGAGGAACCCTTGCGGAAGAGGAGAAGGTGATAGCCGTGGATCGCTTCGCTGCCCTTGCCGGTCGCCACGCGAAGGCGGGCGCTTTGACCGCGAAGCAAGCGCTTGAAACTCTGCGGCGCAATGCGGTCGGATGCGAAACAGCGCGCCTCCAGCGCGTTGAGACCTGCGAGGTCATCATCTTCCGCGTCACGAATTTTCACGCCTAGCATAGGCCACGAACAGCGACTCGCTGACTTGCCCGGATGTGACGCCGATTCCGTCGAAAACTCAAGAAACAATAGCGGCGCGGCGCCGGTCTCACGTCTCTCCGGCGCCTTGGCGTTGCCAATGGGCCAGCCGGGCGGGCATAACTCCGCGGCCCAGCCTTTAAGAAGGATCAACAACCATGCCGGCGGCTGCCCGATTGACCATCCCCGACCTTGCCGGAAAGCGGGTTCTCATCACCGGCGCCTCGACGGGGATCGGGGCCGCGCTGGCAAGAGCATTCGCTGCCCAGGGTGCACGCGTGGCCCTACACTTCAACTCGAGCGCCGATGCCGCTGAGGCTGTCGTCAAGGACATCAAAGACGCAGGCGGAACAGCAGTGCTGGTGCGCGGCGATGTTACCGACGTCGAAAACACAAAGCGCATCGTGGAGGAGTCAGCGAGCACACTCGGTGGGCTCGACGGGCTCATCAACAATGCCGGTTCGCTGCTGGGGCGCAAGGCCTTCACCGACCTCAGCGACGAACACTACGACGCGGTCATGGATCTGAACGCGCGCTCCGTCTTCGCCGCGTGCCGCGCCGCGATTCCGCTCCTTAAAACCGCGGGCGGCGGCTTCATTGTCAACACTACGTCAGTCGCCGCGCGTCATGGCGGCGGGGGCGGCTCGGTTCTTTACGCCTCGTCGAAGGGCTTCGTGTCCACCCTCACCCACGGACTCGCCAAGGAACTGATCGGCTTCGGGATTCGGGTCAATGGAGTCTCCCCCGGCGTGATCGATACACCGTTCCATGAGCGCTATTCGAACGCCGAGCAGATGCGAGCGATGCTCGCGACCATTCCGCAGGGGCGCGTTGGGACGGTCGAGGATTGCGTCGGCGCGTACCTCTTCCTCGCCTCGTCATCGCTCTCCGGATACATTGTCGGTCAGGTGATCGAGGTGAACGGTGGGCAGTTGATGCCTTGAGGCGGCGGTGCGGTCTAGCTAAGCACCTCGTGCCGGGTGCGCGGCTTGCCGATTTCTTCTTCGCGCGCGGCCCGGAATTCGGCCAGCGAGCCGTTCAGAGCCATGCCTATTGCCTCATTCAGCGCACGGGCGGTGTCGATGCGCGACAGGAAGACATAGTCGGCGCCTGCTTCGTAGATTGCGTCGACGTCGGCAAGATTTACCGCGTTGGCAATGATGATTGCGGTCGGATTGATCCTGCGGACGGCACCGACGAGTCGGCGATTGTCGGTACCGCGCATCAAATCGTCCGGCACGGTAGAGACGACGACTCGCGCCCGATCGACTCCAGCGTGGTGCAGGGTATCCGGATTCGAGAGATCACCGTACTCGACGTGAGCGCCGGCTTCACGGATGCGTTCGTGGAGCGCGACGCTGAAATCGATCACCAACGTCTCTTTGACCAGCGGTGGGTCGTCGCGTGCAATGTCGTGCAACAGCGATGATGCCACGCGGTGGAAGCCAAGGAGCGCAAGGCGCCATTCCTTTTCGTTCACCTTTGCCTGCGCGGGCGGATCCTTGAAGCCGAGGCGCCGCAGAGTCGGCGCTAGTGCGGCGTGGATGCGATAGGCGGCGTGATAGAGCGGCGTCGTTGCAAGCGCTGTGAGCACGAAGGCGAAGATGATAGCGCTCGCCAGGTCCTCGGTCAGATGGCCGAGTTCCGAGCCGAGGAAAGCTATGACCAGGCTGAATTCTGAAATCTGCGCGATGCGGATTGCCGTTACTTCGGCATTCCGCTGGTCCAGCCCGGTGAAATAGAGAAGCGGAAAAACGATGAGCTGGCGGGCGACAATCGCAGCGAGAGCGATGGCGACGGCGAGGATGAGGACACCGCCGCCGCTCGGCGCCGGAATCGACAGGCCGAGACCAACGAAAAAGAGCGTAACGAAGAAATCCTTCACCACGCTCACCTTGGTGACGATTTCGGTGGAATACGGGAGGCTGGCGATTGTCGCCCCGGCGATCAGCGCGCCCATGCCTGAGCCGACGGCAAAGTGCGTCTCCAGGCCGAACAGCATGCTGGCGATCCAATCGAAGCCTGCACCAAGAAACACGATGGCGAAGCACCAAGCGATGGCGCCGACCAGAATGATCTCAGGCATCTTGGCGATCCAGCGGAAGGCCACCGGTATCAGCGTCTTGGCAGTCAGGAACGCGAGTCCGGCGAGGACGGCGATGCCTGCGAAGGATTCGATGATCGGCAGCAATTCGGGGTGCTGCAAATTCGGCTGGAGCACAATGACGACGATCGCCCACACATCTTCAATGACTAACAGGCCGAGGGCGATGCGCCCCGGCGCCGTGTCAAGTTCGAAGGCTTCCTGGAACAGTTTGACGACAAGCAGCGTGGATGAACAGGCGATGACGAGGCCTACGTAGAGCGCGCCAAGATTGCCTCCAAGAAACGCGCTGAATCCTACGAGGGCGAGCAGATTGGCGACGAGGAAGCCGAAGAGCACGATGAGCGGGTACTGCAGGGCACCGGTGACCAGGATTGTGCGACCGCTCTTCAGGATCTTGCCGACGTCCATCTCGAGGCCGATGACAAACAACAAAAGGACGAAGCCGAGCTGGGCGATTGTGTCGATATTGGCGGGGTCAGTGACAAGCTTCAAAGCAAGCGGCCCTGCGACGATGCCCGCAAGGATGTAGCCGGCGATCGCTGGAAACTTGATGCGGGCGAAAAGGATGGCGAGGAAGCCGGAAAGAAAGAGGCCGATGCCAATGTCATGGACCAGTGGTGGAAGTCCGCCTTCCGACGCGGCGGCGGGGAGCGGGGTGCCGACGAGACCAATCGCCGCTGCGATGGCCAAGCCACGCACGGCTCCGGCGACGCGCTGTTTACCTCTCATCTCAATCCCATTCCTGCGAATGCCTGATTGGTTCGGACGCTGTAACACCAACTCCGACGGAATCGGCACGAGAAACCACCTTGGGTCGCCTGGCGTCTCAAGGTCAAGGCTGCAGGGGTCCACGTGGCAACGACGGGGCAAACCAATTGTGGTGATCGGCGGGTTGGGCTATCACCAGCGCCGAGGCGGGCTTTGCCCGCGCGTAGTTGGCACCCGTAGCTCAGCTGGATAGAGCGCTGCCCTCCGAAGGCAGAGGTCGTGAGTTCGAATCTCGCCGGGTGCGCCACTTTTAGTATCTAGATCAACGACTTACTTCGTCTCTCGTTGCTGTGATCTTTTTGGGCTTGGGGCCGGTCATCACCCGGTCATCACGCAGACAGTCTTTCAGCAGTCGCACACACCCCACCTGCCCTCCAACGCGCTTCGTTTCAGCATCGCAGAGTTCTGTGCCGGCGGGCGCTCCAAGTCGCGTCGCGATCTGCTCA
>JAYTZZ010000049.1:0-12339 GCA_043741595.1 Hyphomicrobiales bacterium
GCCGTGCGGTGATGAGGGAGCCGGAGCGGAGTGCAGCCTCGACGATGACGACGCCCACTGAGATGCCGGAGATGATGCGGTTGCGACGGGGAAAGTCGCGGGCACGCGGCTCCCAGTTCATCGGCATTTCACTGATGTGCGCCCCGCCCCGTTCGATAATCTCGCTGGCGAGGCCAACGTTCTCCGGCGGGTAGGGGCGGTCGAGCCCGCCGGCGAAGACGGCGATCGTGCCGGTGGCGAGGGCGGCGGTGTGCGCGGCCGCGTCGATTCCGCGTGCCAAACCGGAAGCGACGCTGAACCCGGCTTCGCCTAGACCGGCGGCAATCTGCATCGCGAACTTTCGGCCGGCGATGGAGGCGTTGCGGGAGCCCACTACTGCGATGGCAGGGCGGGCGAGACATCGTGCATCCCCGCGAACGGCGATGACGGGCGGAGCACTATCGATGGCGCGCAGCCACGCGGGGTAGTCTGCCTCGCAGATGGCGACAAAACGCGCGCCGATCGTATCGGCTGCGGCGAGTTCACGTTCAGCATCGGCTATGGAGGCCAGCCGGATCTGTTTGCCGCCGTTGCGCGCCAGATTAGGCACTGCCTCAAGCGCGGCGTCGGCGCTGCCGAAGTGCGTCAGCAGGTCGCGAAACGTCGCCGGTCCTACAGCGTCGCTGCGGATCAGGCGAAGCCACGCAAGGCGCTCGGCATCGGAAAGCGTGCCGGGCCGGTTCCATGCCGCCGTCACCGCGGAGCCCCGATCTTCGTCTCGGTGCCGGCAAGCAGGCGACGGATGTTTTCGTGGTGGCGCAGCCAGAGGAGCGCCGTGAGCGCAACAAAGAGGATCACTATTTCCGGCGTTGCGATGAAGTAGAGGACGACAGGAGTGAGGACACTGGCGATGAGGGCGCTTGCCGACGAAAGGCGGGTGAGGAGGGCGGTTGCCACCCACACGACGCAGAAGACAATCGCCGCAGGCCAGGCAAGCCCGGCGAGGACGCCGATGTAGGTGGCGACGCCCTTGCCGCCCTTGAAGCCAAGCCAGACCGGAAAGAGATGGCCAAGGAACGCGCCGAGGCCAGCGATGATCGCCCCCATCGGTCCGGCGATCATCCCGCCAAGGAGTACAGCGGCGGTGCCCTTCAGCGCGTCGAGAACAAGAGTCGCGGCGGCGAGACCCTTGTTGCCGGTGCGGAGTACATTGGTGGCGCCGATGTTGCCGGAACCGATCGCGCGAATGTCGCCGAGGCCGGCGATGCGCGTCAGGATCAGGCCGAAGGGGATCGAGCCGAGGAGATAGCCGACGACGAACACGGCCGCGTACGTCGCAATGGCACTCCAGATCGTCAAAAGCCGCCCCTCCGCCCCGTCAGGCGGAAACGTATTCGTAGACCGTGCGCCCGGCAACCACCGTGCGCAACACGCGGCCCTGGAAGCGTGCGCCTTCGAACGGCGTGTTCTTGGAGCGCGAACGGAGCGCCTCGGCATCGCATATCCACGGCACGTTGGGATCGACCACGATCAGGTCAGCGGGCGCGCCGGGAGCGAGGCGACCGACTTCGAGGCCGAGTATCTCCGCAGGCCGGGTGGAAAGGGCGCGGAAGAGGGCAAGCATCTCGACCTCGCTCGAGTGAACCAGCCGAAGCGCCGCGGGAAGGAGCGTCTCGAGGCCGACGGCGCCGTCGGCGGCTTCGGCGAAGGGGTGGCGCTTGGTGTCGACGTCCTGCGGGTCGTGGCTCGACACGATCGCGTCAATGGAGCCGTCGGCGATGCCGGCGACCATCGCCTGCCGGTCGCTGTCATGGCGAAGCGGCGGCGACAGCTTGAAGAACGTGCGATAGGGGCCGATGTCGTTTTCGTTAAGCGTGGCGTGGGCGATCGACACCGCGCAGGTGACGGCCAGCCCACGCTTCTTGGCGGCGCGGATCGCGTCGAGCGACTCGGCGCACGAAATCTGCGCGGCGTGGTAGCGACCGCCGGTGAGCGCGGCGAGGCGAATGTCGCGCTCGACGATGACGATCTCGGCCTCCTTGGGGATGCCCGAGAGGCCGAGGCGCGTGGCGACCTCACCTTCGTTCATTACGCCGGTGCCGATCAGGTTGGGGTCGGCCGGGTGGTGCATGATGAGCGCGCCGAAATCGCGCGCGTAGGTCAGCGCGCGGCGCATGATGGCGGCGTCGGTGACGGTATTGCGGCCGTCGGTGAAGCCAACGGCGCCGGCATCCTGCAGGAGGCCGAACTCGGTCATCTCCCTCCCGGCGAGACCCTTGGTCAGAGCTGCCGTTGGGTAGACGCGGATCTCCGCTTCGTCGCGGGCGCGGCGCGCGATGAAATCGACGAGCGCGACATCGTCGATGACCGGATCGGTGTCCGGCATGGTGACGATGGTGGTGACACCGCCGGCCGCGGCGGCTTGGCCGGCTGACGCGAATGTCTCACGGTGCTCGGCGCCGGGCTCGCCGACGAAGACTCGCATGTCGACAAGGCCGGGCGCGACGATCGCGCCCTTGCAATCGACGATCTCGGTGCCTTGCGGCCGGGCGTTCGCCGCTTCCGGGCCGGCGGCGACGATGCGCCGGTCGGCGACAATGACCGCGCCCATCGCATCGAGATCGCGCGACGGGTCGATGATGCGGGCGTTGAGGAAGACGACGGGCCGCTCGCTGCCGTTGGCGCGGGAGGGGGCGTTCATGGCGATACGCGATACACGAGGGCTCGCCTCATCAATTGTTCGGAAGGTGCGCGGCGAGGGCTTCGAGCACCGCCATGCGCACGGCGACGCCCATTTCGACCTGCTCGCGGATAAGGCTCTGCGCTCCGTCGGCGACGGCGGAGTCGATCTCGACGCCTCGATTCATGGGGCCGGGGTGCATGACAAGCGCGTCGGGCTTGGCCAGCGCCAGCTTTTCGGCGTCAAGGCCGAAGAAATGGAAGTACTCGCGCACCGACGGCACGAAGCTGCCGTCCATCCGCTCGCGCTGCAGGCGGAGCATCATGACGATGTCGGCGCCGGCCAGACCCCGGCGCATGTCGGTGAAGACTTCGACGCCGAGGCGCTCGACCCCCTTGGGAAGCAGCGTCGATGGCCCGATGACGCGGACGCGGGCGCCGAGCGCGTTGAGGAGCAGGATATTCGAGCGGGCGACCCGGCTGTGGGCGATGTCGCCGCAGATCGCTACAACGAGCCCGGCGATATCGCCCTTGTGGCGGCGAATGGTGAGGGCATCGAGGAGAGCTTGAGTAGGGTGCTCGTGGCTGCCGTCGCCGGCATTGATCACCGAGCAGGAAACCTTCTGCGACAACAGCTCGACGGCGCCGGCGGCGTGATGGCGCACGACCAGAATGTCCGGCCGCATGGCGTTCAGCGTCATGGCGGTGTCGATCAGCGTCTCGCCCTTCTTCAGGGCGGAGTTGCCGACGGCCATGTTCATCACGTCGGCGCCGAGGCGCTTGCCGGCGAGTTCGAACGACGATTGGGTGCGGGTGGAAGCTTCGAAGAAGAGGTTGATCTGCGTACGGCCGCGCAGCACCGACTTCTTTTTTTCGATCTGGCGGCTGATCTCGACGGCCTGCTCGGCGAGATCGAGGAGGCCGACAATCTCGGCAGCCGAGAGACCCTCTATGCCCAATAGATGCCGGTGCGGGAAGGACAGGGCCAGCGGGGGCGGAGGTACGTTCATTAAAGCCACGCCTATAGGCGGAGTCGCGGCCCCTAGCAAGCGTCGCATGAGTGTGCGTGGTACGCTGACCACAGGCGAATCGCGGGCTTCTGTCCGCGGTTGGAGGAGGCATTTTTGGTTTCGGCTGCCGACACGCACGAAGTCTTCAATCAACCGCCGCCATTCGCCGGTCTGAACCTCTTCTCGACTGATCCGGCGCTCGGTGCGTTGGTCGAGGGGCTGCCCCAATCCGTTGTCGATCAGCTCGCCGAGCATGGTGGGCAATGGGGGACGGCCGAGACATTCGAGCTCGGGCGTATCGCCAACGACCAGTTACCGATGCTGCGGAATTTTGACCCGAGCGGAGTTCGGATCGACTCGCTTGAGTTCCATCCCGCATATCACGCGCTCATGCGGCGGAGCGTGGCGAGCGGACTGCAATGCTCGATTTGGGACGCGTCCGGCGACGAAGCGAGTGTGCGCTCGGTGGCTCGGGCGGCGCGCCTCTACATGAGCGCTGAGGTCGAGGCTGGACACCTCGGGGCGATGACCATGACCAACGCGGCGGTGGCGGCGCTTGCCCATGCGCCGGCGCTTGCCGACACCTGGCTGCCGCGCATCCGCACGCGGCGCTACGATTCCTCGCAGCGGCCGCTTACGGCGAAGGCCGGGGCGCTCGTCGGCATGGCCCTCACGGAGAAGCAGGGTGGCAGCGACGTCAGCTCCAATACCAGCGCCGCGGTCGAATCCAGCGACGGTTTTTGGCGCATCACTGGGCACAAGTGGTTTCTGTCGGCGCCGGCGAGCGACGCCTTCCTCGTGCTGGCGCAAACCGTCGATGGCCTGACCTGCTTCCTGGTGCCGCGCTACATGCCGGACGGCAGTCTCAATGGCATGACGCTGATGCGGCTGAAGGACAAGCTCGGCAACCGCTCCAATGCCACCGCGGAGGTGGAATTCGATCATGCGGCGGGCTGGATAGTCGGCGAATCCGGGCGCGGGTTCGGCGCCGTCGTCGATATGCTGACGCTGACGCGGCTCGACTCCGCTGTGGCGTCTGCGGGCATGATGCGCCTCGCGCTCGCCGAAGCCGTCCACCATTGCCGCTATCGCAAAGCTTCAGGTCAGGTCCTGGTCGACCAGCCGCTGATGACGCGCGTGCTCGCCGACATGGCGCTCGACGCGGTCGCGGCGGCAGCGCTCGCTTTTCGTCTGGCGGAATCTTATGACCGCGCCGCCGACGATCCGGCGGAAGCCGCCTTCGCGCGGCTGATGACGCCAGCGGTGAAGTACTGGGTCACCAAAGTCTCCGCGCCGATGATCGGCGAGGCGATGGAGTGCCTCGGCGGCAACGGGTACGTCGAGGAGAGCCGCCTGCCGCGGCTCTACCGTGAAGCACCGGCGAGTTCGATGTGGGAGGGCTCGGGCAACATAATGGCGCTCGATGTGATGCGCGTACTGCGCAAGACTTCCGAGCCGCTGGAAGTCGTGCTCGCCAATATCGAAGATGCGCTGGGCTCGACCGCGAAGTCGACGCTGAATGTCTTGCGTGCCGCGACGGCCGTCGCCCTCGCGGACGAAGGCTCCGCGCGCATTCTCACCGAGCAACTCGCGATGACGGTCGCTGCTGCCGCTCTCCGCCGGCGTTTCCCATCGGTCGTCGCTGATGCGTTCTTGGAAACTCGTCTCGGCAAACCGTGGCGTTCGACATACGGCATGCTGGACTCGCGTTTCGATGCGAAAGCGTTCGTCAACTATCTCTGCCCGGTGGACTAGATCTTCGCCAGCCGATCAAGCACACCCTGCAGGATGTAGGCGGCCGCCATCTTGTCGACGACCTCATCGCGGCGCTTGCGGCTCGTGTCGGCGGCGATGAGCGTGCGGGTGACCGCGGCGGTCGACAGGCGCTCGTCCCAGAAAACTATCGGCAGGTCGGTGAGCGTGGCGAGGCTGCGGGCGAACGCGCGGGTCGCCTGCACGCGGGGACCCTCCGAGCCGTTCATGTTGAGCGGCAGACCAAGAACCAGGGCGGCGACGTCGTGCTCCAGCGCTTCGCCAATGAGTGCCTTGGCGTCCGCCTTGAACTTCGTCCGGGTGATCGTTCGCAGCGGGGAGGCGATGCGTCGGCCGCCGTCGGATATCGAAAGGCCGATGGTCTTGGTGCCGAGGTCGAGCCCCATCAGCGCGCCTTTCGGCGGCAGTCGCACGGCGAGCTCTTCGAGGGAAAGGTCTGCCGCGGGCTTCTTCGTGGCGTTCATGGCGCCACTATCGCCGGCAAATTCGGCGTTCGGAAGGCCTCTGCGAAATGCAGCGTAGCGCTGGAGTTGTAATTACTGCCGATACTGCTGGATGCGCGTGGTGCGCAGGCCGGCCAGCCCGTGGGCATCGATCGACTGCTGCCAGGAGAGAAATTCTTCCACCGTCAGCGTGTACCGGGTGCAAGCTTCCTCCAGGCTCAACAGGCCACCCCGCACGGCCGCGACGACTTCGGCCTTGCGACGGATGACCCAGCGCTTGGTGTTGCGCGGCGGAAGATCCGCAATAGTCAGCGGGCTGCCATCGGGTCCGATGACATACTTCACGCGCGCACGCATCTGTTCGGTCATTCTACTCTCGTACAAACCTGACCCAATCTTGGGTTCATCCTAGCGGGCCCGCCTTAAAATTCGGCTAAGCGGAGGCAAACAAATCCCTAAGATTTGTCCGTGGGTTGCCGGGTTTTTCGAGCGTTTTCTAGGGCCGATTGACCTTGAAGATGGCGCTGTCGCCACTATAGTCACGGCCAATTCCCATAACGCGGGGTCCAGACCCGCGCGGCGGCCAAGCGGGGGCCGACGGCAGATGGGACCCTTATCGGTATCGGAATGCTGCCTGATTTTGACCTTCCCGGTGATCCGTCGCGCACCCGCGTAGTTGTCGCCATGTCGGGCGGGGTGGACTCGTCGGTGGTCGCCGGGCTGCTCAAGCGCGACGGCTATGACGTCGTCGGCATAACCCTCCAGCTCTACGATCATGGTGAGGCGACGCACCGGAAAGGCGCATGTTGCGCCGGCCAGGACGTGCAGGACGCCCGGCGCGTGGCCGAGACGCTTGGCATCCCGCACTACGTGCTGGACTACGAGGACCGTTTCCGGGAGACGGTCATCGACGGCTTTGCCGCAAGTTACATCGCCGGCGAGACCCCGGTGCCGTGCGTTGTGTGCAATCAGTCGGTCAAGTTCGTCGACCTGCTTGGCACGGCCCGCCAGCTTGGCGCGAGCGCGCTGGCCACGGGCCACTACGTCATGTCGAAGGCAAGCGGCAATCATCGCGCGCTCTATCGGCCGGTCGACGTGGAACGCGACCAGAGCTACTTCCTGTTTGCTACGACGCAGGAACAGCTCGACTTCGTGCGCTTCCCGCTCGGTACCATGACCAAGGCGGAGACGCGCGCCGCGGCGAGGGAGTTCGGCCTCGCGGTTGCCGACAAGCACGACAGCCAGGACATCTGCTTCGTGCCCAACGGCAAATACGCCGACGTTATCGAGCGTCTGCGGCCGGATGCTGCGAGCGGCGGCGACATCGTCCATATCGATGGGCGTCGCCTCGGTCGCCACGAGGGTATCATCCACTACACCATTGGCCAGCGCCGCGGCATCGGCGTCGCGGTTGGCGAGCCTCTCTACGTCGTCCACCTCGATCCTGCCGGCAAGCGGGTGATCGTCGGTCCGCGCGAGGCGCTTGCCACGCGGCGGCTGCACCTCCGTCAGGTCAATTGGCTGGGCAACGGTTCGCTCGGCGAATTGCCCGAGGGCGGCATGGACGTGTACGCACGCGTCCGCTCGACCCGCGCTCCCTTGCCGGCTCGCCTGACGATGTCCGGCGATCATATCGCGGTTGAGCTCGGCGACGGCGAGTCCGGCGTCGCTCCGGGGCAGGCGTGCGTGCTCTACGACGGCGATGGGGCAGGGGCTCGGGTTCTCGGCGGTGGCTGGATCGACAAGGCCGAACACACCCGCGAGGCGGAACACGCCCTCCTCCGGATTGTCGATATGCCCGCGACCGCGGCTCTCGCCTGAACTAGCCAATGAATGACGCGCGCCTGGACGACGCGGCCGTAGTCGCGGCCTACGCGCGCTGGGCGCCGATCTACGATCCAATTTTCGGCTTCATCACCGGCCGCGCCATCCGCGCGACGATGGCGGTGGTCAACGCGCTTCCGGCCGTGCGCATCCTCGAAGTGGGTGTCGGCACCGGCCTGGCGCTGCCGCTGTATGATGCCAAGCACCGGATCGTCGGCATCGACCTCAGCCCCGACATGCTGCGGCGCGCGGAGAAAAAAGTCGCGTCGGAGAAACTCACGAACGTCGAAACGCTTGCCGAGATGGACGCCGCCAATCTGACCTTTCCCGACGGCGGCTTCGACGCTGCGGTCGCCATGTTTGTGATGACCGTCGTGCCCGACGCGCCACGTGTCCTCGCCGAGATGGTGCGGGTGGTGAAGCCGGGCGGCCGGATCATCATCGTCAACCATTTCTCTGCCGATGGCGGTCCGCGCGCTGCGTTCGAGCGCTGGCTCTCGCGTTTTGCCACTTCTCTTGGCTGGCATCCCGAGTTCGCCAAGGCGCAGCTTCTCGGCCGTGCCGAGATGAAACTGCTTTCCGAGCGCAGCCTGGCGCCATTCGGCCTCTACACGCTTCTCGTCTTCGAACGCCTCTGAGTGCTAGGGTCGAACGCGATGGCGGGGCGACTGTTTCTCGGAATCGACGGTGGGGGCAGCAAGACCCGGGCGCGGATTCGCGACGAGGCCGGTGTGCTGCTCGGGGAGGGGACCGCTGGTCCCGGCAACGCCCGCCTCGGAGACCTCGCGTTCATCGAAATCATCAAGGCTTCACGGGCAGCCTTGGCCACGGCTGGCCTCGAAGAGAGCGATCTCACGCGCGTCCGCGCAGGGTTCGGTCTCGCAGGCACGCAGCAGGATCCCGACCGCGACGCGATCCGCGACCGGCCCTATCCCTTTGCCACTCCTGTCGTCGATACCGACGCCTATACTTCATACCTCGGAGCCTTCCGCGGCGAGGATGGGGCCATCCTCATTCTCGGCACGGGGTCTGGTGGCCTCGCGGTAGTCAAAGGCAAGCGGCTCAACGTTGGCGGCTGGGGCGCCGACATCGCCGACGAGGGCAGTGGCCTGTCGATCGGACGCCTCGCCATCCGCAAGTCACTGTGGGCGCTGGAAGGCATGGCGCCGCTGACGCCGCTTGCCGACGACATCCTCGACGAATTCGATCGCAAGCCGCCGAACGCGGTCATCTGGGCGGGCAAGGCAATTCCGGGAGACTTCGCGCGCTTCGCGCCGCGCGTCTTCGACTACGCGAATAAGGGCGACGTCCTCGCGATTGGCATTCTCGAAGAGACCGCGGCCGGCGCGACAATGCTGATCAATCGGCTGCTCGAGCTCGGCGCCCCATCAGTGGCCATGATCGGGGGCGTCTTTCCGCATCTCTATCCGTGGCTGGCGAAAGACGTGCAAGCGCACCTGATCGAGCCGGCCGGCGACGCCCTGGACGGCGCTATCCTGATGGCGGAGCGGGCGCTTCGCGGCATCGGTACCGGCCGCTCGTGACGATGGTGCTGCGGGACGATCAGTCCAGATAGCCGAATCTTGCCATCTGCTCACGGTGGGCAACGGCGATGTCGTTCGCCTGGATGGTGCTCAGCTTTTCACGCCAGCCACCGCTCTTGCCGGACGAGAAAAAACGATCGGCTCGCGGCGAGCGCTCACGGAAACTGTGTTCCTCTTCCTGCCGCTGAAGCTTGTCGAACGACGAAAGTTCGATCGCCTCGGCGATCTGCTCCGCGGTCGGATCCTGGCCGAGGTGCTGGACGATGCTCGTGAACGTCTCGGTCGGCTTCGCCATCATGTCTTCATAACGGATGACGAGCACCTGTTCCTTCGCGTCGGCGGTCCAACTCGAAACGTGATCGGTCCACGTGCCCCAGATTTCAAATGCGGTCTCCGCCGAGTTCTGGGTCGCGAAGGCTGGTGTCTTCATCACCTGGATGGCCTCGTCGATCGTCGAGCCTAGATGCTTGGCAAGCGACGCGGCGATGTCGCGCGGGTCGCGGACGATGTAGACTACACCCGCCGAGGCGGCGAGGTTGACAGTCGGCATGCCGCCAAGCTCGCCGAAGAGATTGTGGGTCTTGAGGAGCGCTACCCCCTTGAAGCGGTCGGCGACAGTGGTGTGAACCAGGGCGCGTACGCTCATAGCCTCGAGGCGTGAAGCTTCATTCAGAGGCTTGCCGAGGAATTGCTGAAACAGCCCGAAGAGCTTCGCCTCATAACCGCTGGAGCGATCGAGTTTGTTGAGTTCGTCTTCCTCGCGCGGGTGGCCGCCCATGATGCGCATGAGCTGGTAGAGAAACATCCGCAGCCAGGTGTTGCCCGATTTTGGATACGAGGCGAGCCAGACGATGCCCTTGGGGTCATTCGGGTCGGTCTTGATCATTCCGTCTGCTCTTCAACTCTTCTCTGGCCGCGCTGGGCGGACCATAACCGAACTCCTCCGCTGACGCACAAGGGGGATGGGTGCGTTGAGTCTCTTCGGATTTTCGGAGGCTAGGCCGCGGCGTCGGTGAGGGCGGCGATCAGCTCGTCGACGATCTCCGCGATGACGACGGGATCATCGCCCTCGGCCATGACGCGGATCACCGGCTCGGTACCGGAGGCGCGGACGACCAACCGTCCACTGGCAGCTAGGCGTACGTTGGCGCCGTTAATGATTTCCCGCACGCGGCCGTTTTCGAGCGGCCGGCCACCCCCTGTACGCACGCTTTTTAACAACTGCGGGACCGGATCGAAGCGATGACAGACTTCGCTAACCGGGCGTCCGAGGCTCTTGACCACAGCGAGAAGCTGCAAGGCGGCAACGAGTCCGTCGCCGGTGGTGGTGAAGTCGGTCATGATGATGTGGCCGGACTGCTCACCGCCGAGATTGAAGCCATGCTCGCGCATTGCCTCGACCACGTAGCGGTCGCCGACCGGTGTCCGCACCACCTTGATGCCAAGGCCAGTGAGGAACCGCTCGAGTCCGAGATTGGACATGACTGTGACCGCGATGCCGCCCTTGAGGCGCCCCTGGGCCGACCACGACTGGCCGATGACGGCAATCAGCTGGTCGCCATCGACGACTGCCCCCGTCTCGTCGATGATGATGACCCGATCGGCGTCGCCGTCGAGGGCTATGCCGATATGGGCGCGTTCCTCACGCACTCTAGCGGCAAGTGCTGCCGGCGCCGTCGAGCCTACACCGGCGTTGATGTTGAAGCCGTCCGGGTCGACACCGATCGAGATGACTTCGGCGCCGAGTTCCCACAACGCCTTCTGCGCGACCCTGTAGCCGGCACCATTGGCACCATCGAAAACGACCCGCATGCCGTCGAGCGTAAGGTCGCGATCAAGCGTGCGCTTGGCGAATTCCACATAGCGTTCCTGCGCGCCGTCGATGAACTGCTCGCGGCCGAGGTCGCGCGAACCGGCAAGGGGAAGGTCCGAGTCGATCAGAGACTCGATCTGAGACTCGATAAGGTCAGAAAGCTTGTAGCCGTCCGGCCCGAACAGTTTGATGCCATTGTCCTCGAAGGAATTGTGCGAGGCGGAGATCATGACGCCGAGGTCGCAGCGCATGGAGCGCGTCAGCATGGCGACGCCAGGTGTCGGGATTGGGCCGGTAACGAGGACGTCCATGCCGACCGAAAGGAACCCCGCGGTCAGCGCGTTCTCGATCATGTAGCTCGACAGCCGTGTGTCCTTGCCGATGACGACGCGATGGCGGTGGTCGCCACGCTGGAAGGCAAGCCCCGCCGCCATGCCAACCTTGAGAGCAAGATCGGGCGTGATCGGGAAGCTGTTCGCTTGCCCGCGGATGCCGTCTGTGCCGAAGTATTTGCGCGTCCGTGCCAAGGTTTCCGGCCGATTCCCTATTCGCTTGGCAACGTCATAGCGCGAACTCGCCGCGGCGGGGTTGAAAAATGACGAATGCCCGGAAGGTGGCCTGAAATGTGTGGGCGGCCAAGCGGGCAGGTAGCTGCGCTATTGGGCCAATGATAGGTGACTCGGGAATCCTTGGGGTGTCGTTGATGATAAAACGGATTCTGTTGGTCCTGGTCGTCGCGATCAGCTTTTTCGCTTGGGGCGTCGCCACCGGGGTGTACCGCGGATTTCCCTGGCCGACTGTCTACGCCGTCGGACAACAGGTGACCGGCATCTTACGCCAGATGGGGCTGATGTCGCCGCGGCCAGAAGATGTGCTTGCGCCCGTCCCGCAACGCGTCACGTCGCAGGTCAATTCTGGTCTGCTCAACTTCGACCTCACCGTAATCAATAGCGCCGATCCTCTCCCCGGGCAGGGCGGCGGCATGGCTTTGACCGACGATGGATTCCTGATCGCGCGTGACTTCGATGGCGCGGTGAAGTTTTACAGCTTCAAGAGTGACCACCTTTCAACGCTCGCGTTCAAGCTTCCGGCAACCAACAAGAACAAGGTCCCGGCGTATACGCCTTCAGGCCGGAAGGTGGATCCGGAGTTTGTGAGATATCAGGATGTGGAGATATTCACGGAGCCGGATGGCAACCATCTAGCGGTGACGCTCGACTACTACGATCCTGAGCATCTCTGTTTTTCGACCCGCCTGGAGGAAGCGCCTTTGC
>JAYTZZ010000050.1:0-12332 GCA_043741595.1 Hyphomicrobiales bacterium
ATCCGCCCGCGGCCTGTAGTTAGCCCGGATTGCCTTGCGGAAATGTTAGCGCGTCGGTGGAGCGCCGACGGAAAGCGATGTGGCTCGAAGGAAGAGCGGCCAAGCGACGGTCAGCGAGTCCGGCGGGCAGCCGGAACTGCGCCGGCCGGACCGCAGTCGCAAATTCCGGCACGCACGCCGACCCCGACATCAACCGGCGGGCCGTACGGACGACGTACGCACGCTCGATGGTGACGCTGTCTCCCGCAATGTGCGAATCCTGGCGCAGTTCGATCACGCCGCTCGGATGGCCAATCCTCAGCGTGAGCGACGGCTTGTGGGCTGCGTCGCCGACTGTGCGGTTGACGACGGAGCCGGGTACGACTGCGGCGGCTATCGTCGCCAGCGCGCCGGTGACGGCATAGGAGTTGTGGAAGCTTTGGCTCGAGATAATCCGCCCGAGCAGGTCGACTTCGCCGGCGTCGAAACTTACCCGGTTGTTGTCGAGCGTGAAGCCACGGGGCGGTGAGACTAGCGCAATCTTGGGAACCGCCGGCGAAAGGCGGAGCGCGTCTTCGGCTCTTTCGACCAGCCCGCACATCACGGCTGCCTGGCCGCGGAGGTGTTCCGCTTGATCGAGGAGCGCGCTCTGCTGCTCCGTGCTCAGTTTCTCCGTCGCGTGGTCGAGGCCGAGGTCGCGGGCCGACACAAATACGTAAGCCGTGCCGGAGTCGACGATGCTTGCATCGATCTCCATGCCGGACTTGAGGCGCAGGCGATCGACGGCACGGCCCGTCGGCAGAAGACCGCGGCCGATCGTGCTTGCCGGGTCAATGAACGCGAGCTCCATCGGTACCCCGGTCGTCGCCATTCCGGCGGTCTTCACGCGCTCGGTCCATCCGCGAAACTCGTCAGCCGCCATGAAGCGCGCATCGACGCGGGCGCCCGATTGCGGATTGAAGAGGCGGACGGTGTCATTCAGGGCGAGGGGCAGAAACTCCTCGGTCGCGAACAGCGCAACGGCGGCGACGAGATTTCCGCAATTCGATCCATACTTGATCCGCGCGGTCCCGGGGGTGATGGCACCGAACGTGCACTCTACATCGGCGTCCGGGCGATCGGATTTCTGCACGGTCACGACCTTGCTGAGCAGCATGTCGCTGGCGCCAACACCATCCGCCTGGCGCAGATCATGCCCGGCGACGATGTCGAGGAACATCTCGTCGCGCTTGGCCGGGTCGCGCGGCACGTCGTTGGCGTGAAAGAAGAAGCCGCGCGTCGTGCCGCCGCGCATGACAACACAGGGTACGCTCTGGCGGGTGCGGGCGAGGAGGGTCACTTGTCGGCCCTTTGTGCCAGCGCGGCTGTTGGCTCTGGCTGGCGGTCTGTCTTCCGCTGGAACAGAAGCGACGCCACCCGGCGCGGCGTCTGTGCCCAGCAGAGAATGCCCGGCCACATGTCGTCCCAGGAAAACTCGGCAACCACGATCGGTTTGTGCAGGAAGCCCTTCACCCATGCGATGAAGGAAAGTTCACCGCGCAGGATGAGAAGACTCGCGGCTGCGACCTCGTCACGCAAGTGCACCCAGCGCATCGGGACCTTGCCCTGCAAGACGGCTTCGGGCGCGCGATCGAGGCAGTCCTGGTAGGCGATCCACGGAAAGTCGACGCCCGCGGCAATCGCCAACATGCTGGTGCGCACCGCGCGCGTGTTGATCTCGATGAGCTTGGGCTTGCCGTCGCGCGGATCGCGCTTGAACTCGGCGCAACCGATGCCGCGATAGCCGAGCGCGCGGAAAAGCGCCACGGAGAGGTCGAATACCTCCTGGTCGTCGACCGATTCCGTCAGACAGCAATAGCCGAAGTTGGGCGGATACTGCCGCAACTTCTTGCGGACGCAGCCGGCGAGAACCTGCCCGTCATGACCGACGTAGCCCAGAAACGTGATCAGGTTCTCGTCGGGACCGGGCACGATCTCCTGAACCATGAATACGCTCTTCAGAGAGAGCAGGATGCAGCCGAAGCGGATCAATTCCTCCGGATCGGAAACCTTCAGTGCCTTCGACCGACCAAAGACCGAGGTGATCTCCGGCCGCTTCCAGTCGGGCGAATAGACCGGCTTGAGGATCAACGGGTAAGAGACGCGATGGGCGATCCCGGACAATTCGGAGGCGTCGGTCGGAAAATGGGTTTCCGGCACGGGGATGCCATACGACGCGGCCAGTTCGATCAGTTCGCGCTTGTGCTGTGTCTTGCTGATGCAGGCGGCGTCCGGCGAGGTGAAGATGAAGTGGTCCTTCAGGCGCTCCTCGTTGTCGGCGATGAATTGCGCGGCGCCGTCGGACGACGGGAACAGGACCGGACGAGTGCCCGCCTTCGCCGAGAAAGTCACCAGCGATTCCACCAACGCGGACGGATTGTCGTAGAGGTTTGGACACGGGACGTGCGTGCAATAGCGCGACGTCAGGTCCGCCAGCGACCGATCCGGGTGAAAACGGAAGACGCGAACGCCACGGCGGCCGAGACTGCGGGTCAAGGCAAGCGCGGGCTCATTCAGTGACAACCTGCCGGTCGGGTTGCCGAGGTTACCGCTGAGAACCACGGCGGGTACGTCGATTGACATGGACCGTGCGAGCCCCTCATTGGCGAGCGCGCCGGCGGTCGGAATCGCCTTCACCTGCTTGCGGTACAAGTGCCAAAGCCACAGCGTGGCGATCGTCCTGGCGGCGAGCGCGCCGATGACGGCGCCGCGGAGGCCGAACCAGGGAACGAGCAGCCCGGCCGCGGCCACGGCGAAGACGAATGCCCACAGCCGGGAGGTGAAGATCGGCCGGGTCTGCTCCATCGCCCGCAGGCCCGAACGCAGCGGAAGAGCAAAGAAATTCACGGCGTAGTAGAGCGCCCACCAGCGCACGAGTTCCGCATAGGGGGTGAATGCCGCGCCATAGAGAGCATGCAGCCAGAACGCCGGCGCGATCGCGAAAACAATACAGATGAGCCCGGTCGCCGCGCCCGCAACGACCGTGACGCGGCGCAGGTAAGCGGACATGGCGACCATCCCGTGCTCATGCAGATAGCGCGAGGCCCGGGCCGGCACGACGTTCATCAGGCTGAGAAAGACGATGTTGGTCATGGCCGCCACGTTCTGGCTGGCGCGCAGGGCGCCCACTCCGACGGTGCCAAGGAAAACGCCGCTGGCGAACATGAAGATGTATTCGCTCGCCCACTCTATCGGCTCGGAAATTACCATCCATTTCGAGGTCTGGTAGTGCCGGGCGGTGACGGCGCGCAGTACATCGGCCCGGAAGGAGAGCGGACCCAGAAACATCAGACTGAGGAGAGCGGGCACGGCGGCGGCGCCCGCAATGACCCAGATCGCGAAGCGTGCGTCGACATCGGCGGGCATGAACAGGCAGAAAAAGAGCAGGATTGTAATCTGGCTCACATAGCGCGCCGCATCGACTGCAAAGGCGGCGGCGGGCCGGCCGCGCGTGAAGAAGAAGCGGCGAAAGAACTCCTGCCACACCGTCGCGAACGTAGCCAAGCCAAGCGGAAACGCGAGCTGCCGCAGATCCCACTGCGGCATCAACCGGCCGACGATCTCGACGCCGATCATGACGATCGCCGAGCCGACGATTGCAACGACCAAATTCTGGATGATGACCGCGCCGTAGTAGGCCGGCGCTTCGCTCGCCGACTGCTTGGGGCCGATACTCATCATCGAACCGACGACGAGCGGCAGGTGAATGCTTGCGACAAGCACCAGAACGGCCCACGCCAGCGAGTAGGCGCCGAAGCCTTCGATACCGAGGAGCCGGGCGAGCAACAGGCCGGTAAAGACATTGGCGCCACTCACCAGGCCCTGGTCGGCGAACGCCCAGTTGATGTGGCCGTGGCGCCGCGCAGGTCCGGCGATTTTCTTGAGCAGCGCACCGATGCCAGCGCGATCACGCCTCGCCGCTGTGATCGATGCGGCGAGCTCGCCGCCGACAATTGCTACGTCAGTCCGCCGCATTCCAATCCGCCTTTGCTGGGGCTGCCAAGGCCCGCAGTAGGTATGGCGCTTTCCGGAACTGTCTTAAACAAGTGACTAATTTTAACGTTAAAGAGCGAAGGTGGAGGCTCGGCCAAGGGCAGACGGCGTGCGGAACATGCGCGCGACACCAGGCGTTATCCTTAACGCCGAGGATTGTCGGACAAACGTTTACGATAGGGCGGGTTTGGCTTTGTAACGGCGCGGCGTCGTCGGTAGGTTCCGTGTGCAATTCTGTACGAGGGCAGGCATGCGGGTTGAACAATTCCTCAGCGAAGGCGCGTCGCGCTTTGGGTCGCGCGCGGCGATCGTCGCTGACGGTCGCCCGCATTCCTACTCCGATCTCACCCGCAATTCCGATCGCGTCGCCGCTGCGCTGATGAGCCGTGGCGTTAAGCGCGGCGATCGGGTCGCGTTTTTCATGGACAATACTTTCGCGGCGGTCGTGTCGGCATTCGCCGTGCTCAAAGCCGGCGCCGTTGTCAGCCCGATCGATCCGGCGAGCGACGCCGAGGGGCTGGAGCAGGTTCTCGATCAGTCTCGCGCCGTCGGCATTGTTACCGACGCGCGACATGCTTCAGTCGCGGCGGTCGCCACGGCGAGGACGTACAGCATACGTTTCGTGCTCCTCTGCGGCGGTGGCCGTTCCACAACGAGCGCCAGCTGCCTCTCTTACGAGGATCTGGTTGGCGGCATCGGATTCGGACGCAGCATAGCCCGCGCCGGGGCGGGCAGCGACGTCGCGGTACTCCTTCAGCCGTCGTTCGCCGAACTCACCCACGACGACCTCATCGCCGCCGCTGCAGACTGCGCGAGCGGCAAAAGCACTCAGTCGGCCCTGAGCTACTCCGGTTTCTGCCAGTTGCTCGCCTCCGTCAGGGTCGGAGCAACCACTATCCTCGATGCTCCGTCTGCGTTCCGCCGCACGGTCCTCGATCGCAGCGAAGCGGAGATGGCGTTGGTGTTGAACGGCTAGGGAGGCAGTTCGTGGCGGATAGGCGCAGACAGGTCATCCGGGCCGGCCTTGAAACGCTTTACTTCAGCGGGGCGCACTATCTCGCTCGCCAGTTCCTGGCGGGCTCCGGGGCGATCCTCACCTTCCATCGCGTCCGGCCGGCGCTCCCGGGCGCCTTTCAGCCGAACCGGTCTCTGGAGATCACGCCTACGTTCCTCGACCAGGTGATCGTCGCGCTTCGTGCCGCTGACATCGACCTCGTCTCAATGGACGAAGTCCACCGTCGCCTCGTCAACGGCGGAAGCCGCCGCCGTTTCGTTGCCCTGACTTTCGACGATGGCTACCGCGACAACCTCGAATATGCCTGGCCGATTCTGAAGCGCCATCAAGTGCCGTTCACTCTCTACGTCCCGTCTGCATTTGCCGAAGGCAAGGGCGAGTTGTGGTGGATCGTGCTGGAAGAGGCGATTGCCCGCAATGTCGAGATCGAGGTCACCCTCGAGGGCGTCGATCACGTTTTCGATTGCGCGACGCCGGAAGCCAAGCAGAAGACCTTCGACACCATCTACGGGTGGCTCCGCGCCAGGAAGACCTGGGCCGAACTTCGCGACACGGGCCGCGAGATTGCTTTCGGCTACGGCATCGATCAGGAAAAGCTCTGCCGCGAGGCTTGTCTCGGCTGGAACGAGCTCACCATGCTGGCGGCCGATCCCCTCACGACCATCGGCGCGCATACGCTTACGCATCCGATCCTGGCCAAGCAGACCGAGGCCGAAGCCCGCGCCGAGATGGTCGACGGCGTCAATGCGCTTGCCGCCAAACTCGGATATGCACCCGCACATTTCTCCTATCCCGTCGGCACGCCCGACGCTGCGGCCGCCCGCGAATTCGCGCTTGGCGCCGGTCTCGGTTTCAAGACGGGCGTCACGACCCGCGCCGGGGTGCTCTTCCCCGATCACGCCCGCCACCTGACGGCCCTGCCGCGCATTTCGGTCAACGGCGAGTTCCAGCGCATGCGCTACCTCGACGTACTGCTCTCGGGGGCGCCAACCGCGTTGATGAACCGCTTCCGCCGCGTCGTCGCGGCGTGATACCGCTTCTCCCTGCGAGGAGCAGCCGTTGCGCATCGTCATCACCGGCTCTGAAGGCAACATCGGCCGCCGCCTGAAGGCGGCGTTTCCCGGCGCGGTCGGGATAGATGTCGCGCGTGGTGCCGATATCGTCGCGGACCTCGCCACCGTCGACTACGAGCGCCGCGTCATCCGCGAGGCGCTGACCAACGCCGACGCGGTCATCCACCTCGCCACCAGCACCGATCCGGAAGCGCCGGACGACGTGCACTGGCACGCCGTGGCGAACGGCGCTCGGCTTCTCGCCGCTTGCGCCAGCGCGAACGTGCCGATCGTCGTTATCGCCTCGTCCGATTGGGCGGAACCAAACAACGGAGTGGCGATCAACGCCTACGGTCACTCCAAACGCGTCATGGAAGCGCTGGCCGCGATGTATGCGCTTGCTCCGGGCCGCCGCGCCGTCGCGCTTCGGGTCGGCTGGGTGCCGCATTCGGCCGAGGTGCTCGCCAACGCGCCCGACTTGCTAAAGGCGAACTATTGGGACGACGCGCGGCTGATCGCGGAGTTCAGGACCGCTCTCGGGGTTCCCGAAAACTAGATCAGCCCGCGCCTCGCGAGATTGCTCATGAGGGCCCGCGCGCCGAATGTCCACGGCTCGGCGACCGCGGTCGAGACCACGCGGTTCGACAGCCGCCCGAGTTTCGGCGAGGCGATGGTGACGATGTCGCCGATCTTGTGGGTGAAGCCCTGGCCCTTGGCGTCGCGGTCCTCGACCGGCGCGAACATGGTGCCGAGGTAGAGCGCAACGCCGTCGGGATACTGATGGTGCGCGCCGATCGTGGCGGCGACGAGGTCAACTGGGTCCCGGCTGATCTTCGACATGGCGCTACCGCCGGCGAGCCGGTAGCCGTCCTCACCCTCTACGGTCAGGTCGACCTGGGCCTTCCGCACATCGTCCAGCGAAAAGTGCGCGTCGAACAGACGAATGAACGGGCCGATGGCTGCGCTTGCGTTGTTGTCCTTGGCCTTGCCGAGGAGGAGGGCGGAGCGGCCCTCGAAATCGCGGAGATTGACGTCGTTGCCGAGTGCCGCGCCGACGATCGTTCCGGACGAGGCGGCGATCACCACGATCTCCGGCTCCGGGTTGTTCCAGCTCGATCCGGGATAAACGCCGACCTCGGCGAGATGGCCGACAGCGGCCATGGCGGGCGCCTTGGTGAACACCTCGGCGTCCGGCCCGATGCCGACCTCGAGATATTGCGACCACATGCCTTTCTCGATGAGCAGCTTCTTCAATGCCATCGCCTCGGGCGATCCCGGCTTCAGGCGGCTGAGGTCGTCGCCGATGAGCGCGCCAATCTCTTTGCGGATCGCCGGGGCCTGATCGGGAGCGCCGCGGGCCTTTTCCTCAATCACGCGTTCCAGCATGGAGACGGCGAAGGTGACCCCCGCCGCTTTGATCGCCTGCAAATCTGTCGGCGCCAGCAGCCAGGGCTTCTTGGGGTCGCGCTTCGCTCGCGGCGTGTTGGCGAGAACATCCGCGAGAAGCCCGATCGGTTCGCCGTCGGCGTCATGGGCGAGGGCAGCCGGCAACGGCGCCTCGCACAGGTCGCGCATCGTCGGCGTAGCGGCGGAAATGTCGACGAGTTCGACACCGCGAACTGCCACTACGGAAGGTCCGGCCACATCCGGGCGCCAGACGCGACCGACCAGCGCCGCCCGCTCATGATCGTCGGGAAGGGCGAAGCGGGGGGAGGGGTCGAAGGGCATCGGTCGATCCGGAAAAGATTTCAACGGCAAGGAATGGGCGCGCCACGCCTATCAGCAACCGGCGGGTGCTCACATCACCGCGCCGATCTGCCAGGGCACGAACTCGTTATCCCCGTAGCCGAGTTCTTCCGACTTCGACTTTTCGCTGGAGGCGACCGCGATCACCTTGTCGAGGATCTCGCGGCCCTTCGCCTCGATGGTGACGCCGTCGAGGATGTCGCCGCAGTTGATGTCCATGTCCTCGGTCATCTGACGGTACACATCGGAATTGGTGGCGAGCTTGATCGAGGGCGCGGGCTTGAAGCCGAAGGCCGAGCCGCGGCCCGTTGTGAAGGCGATGATGTTGCAGCCCGAGGCAACCTGTCCGGTAACGCCGACCGGATCGAGGCCCGGGGAATCCATGAACACAAAGCCGCGCTGGGTGATCGGCTCGGCGTAGTGATAGACGCCGCGAAGCGTCGTGGTGCCGCCCTTCGCCGCCGCGCCCAGTGACTTCTCGAGGATCGTGGTCAGGCCGCCCGCCTTGTTGCCGAAGGAGGGGTTGTTGTTCATCTCGCCCTTGTTGCGCTTGGTGTAGTCCTCCCACCAGCGGATGATGCCGACGAGCTTCTCGCCGATCTCCTTTGTCGCCGCGCGGCGCGTCAGCAGATGCTCGGCGCCGTAGATTTCGGGCGTCTCGCAGAGCACCGCAGTTCCGCCCTGCTCGACGAGCAGGTCGGCGGCGTAACCGAGCGCCGGATTGGCGGTGATGCCTGAGTACCCGTCTGAGCCGCCGCATTGCAGCGCCAGCATGATCTCCGAAACGGGTATCGTCTCGCGCTTCGCCGCTGCCGCCAGCGGAAGCATCTCCTTGATCTGGGCGACGCCGCGTTCGACGCTCTTCCGCGTCCCGCCGGTCGCCTGGATGGTCATGGAGTGGAAGCTGTCGTTGTCCTTGAGGCCATAGTCTTCCATCAGCCCCGGGATCTGCATCACCTCGCAACCGAGCCCGACCATGAGGGTCGCGCCGACATTCGGGTGCATGGCGTAGCCCCACTCGGTGCGCTGGAGCACCTCGAAGCCTTCGGAACCCTTGCCGGCCATGCCGCAGCCCCCGCCCTGCACGAAGGCGACGACGCCGTCGATGGTCGGGTAGTCGTCGAGTATGTCGGAGCGGTTGAATTCGTCGGCGATGAAACGGGCCACCGACGCCGAGCAGTTAACGCTGGTGACGATGCCGATATAGTTGCGCGTGCCGACCTTGCCGTTCTTGCGGCGGTAGCCCTCGAACGTGCGCCGGTTCTCCAGGGGCAGGACGCGCTCCGGCTGCGCCGCTTCGGCGAAATGATAGTCGCGGGCGAAATCGTGGACGACGCAGTTGTGATCGTGGACAAACTCGCCGGGGCGTATCGGCACTTTGGCGAAGCCGATGATCTGGCCGAACTTGCGGATCGGCTGGCCTTCGGGAATCGCCGTGGTCGCCATCTTGTGCCCCTTCGGCACACGGCTGATGGCGGTGACGCTCTCGGCAACAGCACCGGGCAGGATCGGGTCAATCGCAACGACAATATTATCGGCGGCGTTGAGCCTCAGAACCCGGGGGTTGCGGGCGCGCTCGGACAGGCCGGGCATCGGCAAGACGGTGTCGGTCGGCGGGGTCATAAGTGGCGGATCTCCGGCCGTTCTTGGCGGCCACCCTATTCGTCATACCAGATATGGAGGACTTGCCTCGGTCCTGCAATTGCGCCGGCGGAAGCCTACGTCAAGCTGGCATGGGCTTCGATGCAACCTCAGAGCCGGCGTCAACCGTCCTTTGCCGCCGCGTCGATCTCAGCCCGCACGGGAAAACTCGGCTGAGCCCCTTCCTTCGTGACAGCCAGCGAGCCGGCAATCGCGGCCTTCGCCATTGCCGTTCTGAGGTCGGCGCCCTCGTCGAGGAACGCGGCGAGCACGCCGCAGAAGGTGTCGCCGGCGCCGGTGGTGTCGATGGCGGTGACGGGCAAGGCAGGGACGCGGATGACTTCCGAGCCGGTCGCCGCGATTGCGCCTTCGGGACCGAGCGTGGCGATGACGGAGCGCCCGAGTCGGCGGGCGAGCGCGGTCACCGTCGCGTCGGCGCCGCGCGCAGCGATGCCGAGATGCTTGGCGAGATCGGCCGCCTCGTGCTCGTTGACGATGATCATGTCGAATGCGGCGATATCTTCCGCCGGCAAAGCAGCATAGGGGGCGACCGAGAGGATCACTCGCGCGCCTGCCGTCCGCGCAATCTTCGCGGCGGCGAGGCTTTGGGCGAACGGCACCTCCATTTGCAGGAGGAGGGTGTCGCGCGGCCCGAATGCGCCCACCGGAATGGATGTGGCGTTGGCATGGGCATTGGCTCCCGGCGAGACAACGATAGTGTTCTCGCCCTTCTCGTCGACGGTGATGATCGCAAGCCCGGTGGTGGCGGAGGGCCGGGCGACGCCCGATACATCAACGCCGCTTGGCTTCAATTCGATGAGTGCAATGTCGGCGAATGCGTCGTAGCCGATCGCGCCGACGAGCCGTACCCTGGCGCCGGCGCGGCGGGCGGCGAGCGCCTGGTTTGCGCCCTTGCCGCCCGGGATGAGACGGTAGTCGGACCCGCGCACGGTCTGGCCGGGTCCGGGGGTGTGCGCCACGCGGCAGACGAGATCGACGTTGATCGAGCCGAAGACCGTGATCATCGGGTGTGGACTACCGCTCGGTGAACGGTATGCCGCCCTTCGCCTTCGAGTCTTTCGCCGATTCGACGATCTGCACCGTCACCGCATCGATCTTCACGCCGAAATTCTTCACCAGCGCGTCAGTGATGTCCTTCATCAGGGCTTTCTTCTGCTCGGCGGTCCGTCCGGCGACGGCATAGACGATCACTTCCGGCATGCTCGCATTCCTTGTTTCGCAAGCGCTGCGCGACCAGCGCGAGCGCTCGGTTCCTGTTGAAAACCCAACGGTCGCAGACCGCAGTGTGACCGTCCCGGTGCTAACGTTGCGCACCATTAGGGCGGCATCGATACCATGAAGAGTGCGAAAAGCCGCGGCTTGCCAAGCCAAAAAACCCATACAAACCGTCCACTACTATGCCACCTGCTGGAACGAGGAACATATCCTCCCGCATTTCCTGGCTCATCATCGGAGGTTGTTCGACAAGATCGTAATCGTCGACGACGGCTCGACGGACCGTTCGCTCAAGATTCTCGGCAAGGAAGCGGGTGTTGAAGTCAGAAGCCGGCAGCGTGACAGCAGCCAGTCCTACATCTGGCTGAACACAGTGCTCTACAACGAAATATGGAAAGAAAGCCGCGGACGCGCCGACTGGGTCGTCGTTGGGAACGTCGACGAGTTCACCTACTCGCGGGACCTGCGTGGACACCTCGATGAATGCGCGCGAACGGGCGTCACCATCGTGCCGGTGCTCGGCTTCGAGATGGTCAGCCGCGCGCCACTTGCAGTTGGACATCAGCTGATGCGTTCGGTTCGGCGCGGCGCGCCCGCCCGAAACTTTTGCCGTTTCGCCATCTTCAACCCGGATGCGGTCGAGGAGATCGGTTACCTGCCCGGCCGACACAAATGCATTCCGACCGGCGAGATCGTATTTCCGACACAGGATCGCGTTCTCAATCTTCACTACAAACGCGTCGGGTTGGAGAATACGTTCCTCCGGATGCGGGCTCAGAATCTCCGGCGGACCGAGATGGACCGGAGGCTGGGCCTTGGCCGGGGCTATGCCGACGAGTGGGCAAAGTTTACCGAGAGCTGGAACCAACTCGAATCTGATTGCATTGACGTTTTCGATTGGTACCGGCTCAATGCGCCTTATCCCGGCGAGGTGTCGTGGCGGCCTTCGCATGTTTCCGATTCGGCGGTGAATCCGGGAGCGGTTCTGCCCGCCTCGGTTGAAACGGAGGTCGAGGCCAATGACCATTCAAGCGCGTAGAGATCCGCAGTCCGTGACCAGCAACTGGGAGCCGGTCAGCATCCCGATCGAGGGTGTACGCGCGATCCGCTCCCGTCACATCGTGACGCGGAACGGATACACCACCGAAATGTTTCGCAGCGACTGGCCGGAAATCGGTTACGACGCGAAGCACGTCATGCTGAACCGGTGGGATTCGCAGATCACCACCGACTGGCATTGCCACCGCACGCAGTCCGACCACATCACGGTCATTCAGGGCCGCATTCTCGTCGGCCTTTTCGATGATCGGGAAAAGAGCGCGACACGGGGAAAGTCGATGGTCGTCCGGTGCGACTGGGCTGATCCGCAGACGGTCGTCGTCCCGGCAGGCGTGTTCCATTCCTTCAAGGTGCTCGTCGCGCCGGCGTTGATGCTGAACACCATCACGCATGTTTATGACTACGAGAACCCGGATCACTGGCGGCTGACTGGCGAAGGCAAAGCGCAGATTCCGCTCGACCTGTCGAAGATGGAATAAGGAAAGCCGGCGTGGCGCGGGCCCTCAAGACCAGGCGCTCCAGACCCGTTGCGTATGAACATCAGGTCGGAATCGTGACGCCTGAAACCCGCT
>JAYTZZ010000051.1:0-12303 GCA_043741595.1 Hyphomicrobiales bacterium
TGTTCGCCGAGCACGATGTGGAGCGCTGAGAACACGAGGAAACCGACAACAAAAGCGGTGAAGTGTACCGCCGATTCGGGCATGCCAAGCGGCACGAGAATCGGCACGAGCAAGGCGGATACCGTCGGCTCGCCGACCCAGCCGAGGCCAAGCGATGCCATCGTGATGCCGAGCTGACAGCAGGCGAGATATGCCTCGACGTTCTGCAGCATCTGTTGCGTCAGGCGCGCGCCGAAGCGGCCTTCATCGGCCATGGCATCGATGCGGAAGCCCTTGCTCTTCACCAGGGCGAATTCCGCCGCGACATAGAAGCCGTTGGCGGCGAGCAGGAATACCGCGATGAACAGATTGAGGAACGAGCCGCTCATCTCTTCGTCCTGGTCATTTCGCGATCCTCCTGGCGAGGAAGTCGACCACGTCGACGGCCGGCACATCCGGAGCGATAAACGCCTTGCCGATGCCGCGCGTCAGAATGAACGTCAGCTTGCCGCGTGACACCTTCTTGTCCTGCTGGATCAACTCCATCAGGCGGTCGGCGGTGGCCGGTGTTCCCGGAATGTCGCCGATCGACGTTGGCAGGCCGACGTCCTTCAGATGGTGGATGACACGCGGTGTATCCTCCGGCGGCGCGTAGCCAAGATGCACGGAGAATTCGTGAGCAAGGACCATGCCGATAGCCACCGCTTCGCCATGGAAGAGGCGATCCGAATATCCGGCGGCCGCTTCCAGTGCGTGGCCGAAGGTGTGGCCAAGGTTGAGGAGCGCCCGCACGCCCTCGTCGCGCTCGTCGGCGGCAACAGTCTTTGCCTTCGCCCGGCAAGCAATGGCAACCGCCTCATCGCGTTCCGGCCAGCCGGCGGCCATTGCCCGCCAGTTTTCCTCGAGCCACGTGAAGAAGCCGGCGTCGCCGATAAGGCCGATCTTGGCGACCTCGGCATAGCCGGCATTGAAGATTCGCGGCGGCAGAGAATCCAGCACGCCGGAGTCGGCGAGGACCAGCTCCGGCTGATGGAAGGCGCCGACGAGATTCTTGCCGCGGCCGGTGTTGATGCCGGTCTTGCCGCCGACGGAGGAGTCGACCTGCGCCAGCAGCGTCGTCGGCACCTGCACAAAGCGCATGCCGCGCCGAACGATCGCCGACGCGAAGCCGGCGAGGTCGCCGACGACGCCACCGCCGAAGGCGATGACGATGTCGTTCCGCTCGATGCGGCTCGCCAGAATCCCGTCGACCACCTTGGCGAGGTTAGGGAAGCCCTTCGAGTCTTCGCCCGGCGGAATGGTGATCGTGGTGTGATCGATGCCACCGGCGCGCAGGCTGGTCGTCAGCTGCGGCAGGTGCAGCCGCGCGACGTTCTCGTCGGTGACGACCGCGGCGCGCACGCCCGGCAATCGAGTGGCGATTTCGGCGCCGACATTGGCCAGCAGCCCGCGGCCGATCAGGATGTCGTAGGACCGTGGCCCGAGATCGACGGAGACGGTTACCGGCGCGCGAGGGTGCGCTCCCTCTTCGGCCATTGGATCAAACCTCTTCCACCGCCTCGCGACTGAGGTAGTCGGCAAGGGCTGCCAGGATATCGTCGATGACGACGTCGTGGGCGATGTCGCGCGACTGGATATGGATCGCGGCCTCGGCGTAGATCGGATAGCGCTCGGCGATCAGCTTTTCGATGATCTCCGCCGGGTTGCCGTCCTTGAGGAGCGGACGGTTGTTGCGGCGCTTGACGCGCGACAAGAGGAGATCGCGGTCGGCTTTCAGCCAGATCGAGATGGCGTGCGCCTGTATGGCGGCGCGGGTGTCGGGCTGGATGAAGGCTCCACCGCCGGTGGCGAGCACTTTCGGCGCGCCGTCAAGCAGGCGTTGGATGACGCGCCGCTCGCCGTCGCGGAAGTAGGCCTCGCCGTGCTGTTCGAAGATTTCGGGGATCGAGGCGTTCGCCGCCTGCTCGATCTCGCTGTCGGCGTCGGCAAAGCTCATGGCGAGGCGATTGGCGAGGCGCCGGCCGATCGACGACTTGCCGGCGCCCATCATGCCGACCATTACGATCGTGCGGCCCGCCAGCAGGCGCGAAACCTTCGTTTCGATCGGCTCGTTTGCTTCCCTTGCGGACCCGGTCCGTGCCAACCCTTATTCCTCGCGGAAATGCCGAATGGAAGTCGAGGGTAGAGCCGCTTTCCGGCCGTCCTGTCAAGGCGGGGTCTGGGCCGGCTTGCCTTGCCGGTGCCATCATCGGAAATAGTAACGGCGCGTTCGGAAAATCCTGCGAGTATCCTTGGTTCGATGCCCAGTCTCTTCCGATTCCTCTTTGTGGTCGCGGTTCTGGCGGTGATTCTCGGTGCAGCCACCGTCTACCTCGCTAATTTCGTGCATCCGAACACACGCGAAATGTCGATCAGAATTCCTCCGAGCAAGCTCGGGCAATAGCCATGCCGAAAGCGGGCAACGGATCGCACCACACCGAGGCTTTCCTCGAGATGATGAGCGCGGAACGGGGCGCGGCGGCCAATACGCTCGCCTCCTACCGGCGCGATCTTGGCGATTATGCTCTTTTTCTCTCCGCCCGCGGTTTGACCTTCATCGAGGCGGAAGCGGAGACGGTCCGGGCCTATCTCAGCGACCTCGACGACCGTGGATTTGCGGCGAGCTCCGCCGCCCGGCGGCTGTCGGCGATCCGCCAGTTGCATCAGTTCCTCGTCTCCGAAACGGTGCGCGATGACGACCCGACCGGCATCATCGGTGGGCCGAAGAAAGCGCAACGCCTACCCAAGGTGCTCAGCGAGAAGGACGTCGAGCGCCTCATAGAAACCGCAGCGGATGAGTCGAATCGCGAAAACATCAGTGACGGCGCCCGCCTTCGCGCGCTCCGCCTCCACGCCCTGATGGAGTTGCTGTACGCGACGGGCCTCCGCGTCTCCGAGCTTGTGGCGCTGCCCGCGTCGTCGGCGCGACGCGAGGTCCGCTTCCTGACAGTGCGCGGAAAGGGCGGCCACGAGCGCGTCGTGCCACTGACAGACAAGGCGCACGCGGCGGCGAACGCCTACCTCGCCGCCCGCAAGGCGAGCGGCTTGGGGGAAAGCCCGTGGCTGTTCCCCGCGCCCTCAGACAGCGGCCATCTCACCCGGCAGGCTTTCGCGCGCGACCTGAAGGACCTTGCTGCGCTTGCCGGCATCCCGTCGGCGAAGGTATCGCCGCATGTGCTTCGTCACGCCTTCGCCAGCCACCTGCTCCAGAACGGTGCTGACCTCCGCGTCGTCCAGCAGCTTCTCGGCCACGCCGACATTTCGACCACGCAGATTTATACTCACGTACTGGAAGAGCGCCTCCGCACGCTCGTCACCGAGCACCATCCGTTGGCGAAAGCCCGGTAGCACCCACCCAGGCGTACCGCCTGTCATAGTGCACGATGCACGATGCCCAAATGGCGCGCCATGATGGGATCGGCCTACTCCGCGGCCTCCAACGTGGGGATTTTCTTCAGTGTGGCGGCGAGAGACTTCTCGGCAATCCTGAGATCATACGTCTGCTGCACGTTCAGCCAGATTTCCGGCGTCGTGCCGGTAAGCTTGCCGATCCGAAGCGCCATGTCGGGCGTGATCGCCGCCTTCTCATCAAGGACGTTGTAGAGCGCGCGACGGGAGACGCCGAGCAGCTCCGCGATTTCGACCTTGGTCTTCTTCAGCGCAGGAAGGGTGTCCTCGCGCAGGATTTCTCCGGGATGCGTCGGGCGCAACCCTGCGAGCAGGGGGTTGGGGCTCAAGTCTGTGACTCCTTGGTAGGGTGGCCACGAGTGGCCGGGATTGTGATCGTCTAGTGGTAGTCCTCCAGATCGACGTCGAAAGCATCGACCCCCTGCCAGCGCCATGTCACTCGATAGTTGCCCGTCACACGCACTGAAAAGCGGCCGCCGTGCGACGGGAGCGAGTGAAACATGAGCCCGGGCTGGTCCATGTCTCGAGCGTTCATCGCCGCATCGAGTAAGATGAGAATGCGGCGGACCTTGTCGGCTTGCTGGATGGGTAGCTTCTTTGCATTCCCCGTTTCAGCGAAGAGCCGAAGGGCCTTGCTCTTGAACGTCTTGAGCATGTTTCGAATGTAAACCCTCGCTGCACACATCGCAAGCGAAATGTGAAGCGGCAGTGCACATGGTCGCGAACAAGAGAACCGCGAAAGTCGGGAAGCGCCGGGTGGCCGTCCGGCTTTTGAGTCGAACCGATTCGGCCAGTCGGCGCGGGTACGACACCTGATCCGTGAGGAACTCAAGCAGCCGGCGTCGGCGCGATCCTCTGGGTGAAGCCCGGTAACCAGCCGGTTCGGGCGCGTCTTGACACCCAGAGCGCCGTAAGGTCACGTTGCCGCCGCTTTGGCCAAGCGAATCCGCTGGCTCGAGCGTTGTTTCCACGTCCCGCGAGAGTTGATGCGCAGCTACCTCGACTTCGAAAAGCCGGTCGCCGACCTGCAGGGCAAGGTGGAGGAGTTGCGCTCGCTCGGCAACGGTGGCGACGCGGTCGGGATAGGCGACGAAGTCGTCAAGCTCGAAGGCAAGGCGGCGCAGGCGCTCGCCGAGATCTACGCCAAGCTTACGCCGTGGCAGAAAACACAGGTCGCACGTCACCCAGACCGGCCGCACTGCTCCGATTACGTCAAAGGGCTGATCGAAGATTTCACGCCGCTCGCCGGCGACCGCGCCTTCGGCGACGATCAGGCGATCATCACCGGCATCGGCTTCTTTCGCGGCCGGCGCGTCGCGGTCATCGGCCAGGAAAAGGGCAATGACACCGAGAGCCGGCTGAAGCACAACTTCGGCATGGCGCGCCCCGAGGGCTACCGCAAGGCGATCCGCGTCATGCATCTCGCCGACCAGTTCGGCCTGCCGGTGTTGGCGCTCGTCGATACTGCCGGTGCCTATCCCGGCATCGACGCGGAAGCGCGTGGTCAGGCCGAGGCCATCGCGCGCTCCACCGAGGCGTGTCTCAAGCTCGGCGTGCCCAACGTCGCCATCATCATCGGCGAGGGTGGCTCGGGCGGCGCGATCGCGATCGCCACTGCCAACAAGGTGATGATGCTCGAGCACTCTATCTACACAGTGATATCGCCGGAAGGTGCCGCCTCGATCCTCTGGCACGATTCAAGCCGCGCGCAGGATGCCGCCACCGGCATGAAGATCACCGCCGACGATCTGATGCGCTTCGGCATCATCGACAAGATCATCACCGAACCGGTCGGCGGGGCGCACCGCGAGCCGGACACGACGATCGCGGCCGCGGGCGACGCCATCGCCGACTCATTTGCCTCGATGGATAACCTCCCGCCGGAAGAGGTCCGCCGCCAGCGCCGGGAAAAGTACCTGGCGATCGGTCGCTCGCTCTGACCCCTGCTTTCGTCTCGTTAGCTTTTCGCCTGTCACTAGCGCCTGCCACGGTTTCCACTCGTTGCCGCAATGCTTAACGTCCAGACAAGGTTGACGAATTGCGAGAATCCCGGTCTAACCCCACGTGGGCTGATTGACGGGTTCATTGGGTGACGCGCATGGGGTTTCAGCCATTCCCGGCGTTCGCATTTCGCCGATTGGCCGTGGGCGCCTTGGCGGCCGTCGCTCTTGCCGCCTGCCAGGATTCCGGCGTCCCCAAACAACTGAAACCCGTTCCGCACGCGCTCGTCGCCGACATGGAACGTCTCGAGATGAAGGAGACGTCGAAGATCTTTGTCCGTCTCTACAAGGAAACCTCCGAGCTTGAGATCTGGAAGGAGCGGCAGAACGGCACGTTCGCGCTTCTCAAGACGTACGCGATCTGCAAGTGGTCAGGCGCTTTAGGCCCCAAGAAGAAAGAGGGCGATCGTCAGGCGCCCGAGGGCGTCTATATCGTCACTCCGGCGCAGATGAATCCGAACTCCAGCTACTACCTGTCTTTCAACATCGGCTACCCCAACGCTTACGATCGCTCGCTCGAGCGCACCGGCTCCAACCTCATGGTGCACGGCGCCTGTTCGTCGGCGGGCTGCTATTCGATGACTGATGAAGACGCAGGCGAGATCTTCGCGCTCGCTCGCGATTCCTTCCGCGGCGGCCAGACCTCGTTCCAGATTCAGGCGCTGCCCTTCCGCATGACGGCGGAGAATCTCGCCCGCCATCGCGACGATGCGAACATGCCGTTCTGGCGTATGCTGAAGGTCGGCACCGACAATTTCGACCTGACGCTGCGCCCCCCGAAAGTCGACGTTTGCGACAAGCGGTATGTTTTCAATGCTGATGCGGGAGCCGCGAGCTTCGATGCATCGGCCCCGTGTCCGCAGTATTCGGTGCCGGAAGCGCTGACCGCCGCGCTTGCGAAGAAACAAGCGCAGGATGACGCCGAGTTCGCGCTTGCGATCACCCAAATCGAGGCGGCCACGAAGAGTGCCGCTGACGAGGCGGTGAAGGTCGCGGAGAAGGAAAAGGAAGACTCCGCGCGCGAGGCCGACCGCGCAGCGCGGCCGTCGCTGGTGTCCCGTATCATCAATCGCTTCACCGGCGGTGGAGAAGAGCCGCAGGCCGACGGGGCCGTGGCAGGCGCGGCGGTCGCGGAGCCGGTCGCTGTCGAGCCGCCGAAGGTCGCAACCAACCTGCCCGTGCCTGTCCCACGCTTGCGTCCGCCTGTGCAAAAACCGGCGACGGTTGAAACCGCGGGCATCGCGGCTGCGAGCGAGCCTGCGTCAACCGGCGCCATCACGCCGGAGATGACTCCGGCGATTCCGACGGTCGGCAAGTTCGTGAAGAAGAAGTTCCTGTGGCCGGGCGAGGAAGATACCGGCGACGCTGCCGGCAAATCCCTCTAACCCTTTTCGCTGAACCGCTGCGAAGGGCGCCTCAGGCCAGTCGGCCGTGGCAGTGCTTGTATTTCTTGCCCGAGCCGCACGGGCAGGGGGCGTTCCGCTGTACCTTGCCCCAGGGGGTTGCGCGAGTCTGACGCGCGCTGTTTCTATTGGCGGGTGCCGGTCCAGGTGCCGGTGAGTATAGCCGGGTCAGTTGGGTCCGGAAACTCCGTCGTGTTGTAGCTGCCGCTGAAAGAGTCGCCGTTGAACGTGAAGCGGCCCAGCCCCTTGTATGTTGGCGGGATCGTTGCCCAATTGAACGACAGCACGCTTCCCTTGAGTTTGCCGCTGAGCAGCGCCTGACTGCCGTCCTGCGCGGTGTAGGAACCGCTTACTCCGCCGCCAGGCCCTGCCTCCAGGAAGATCGTGTACTGCCAACCCTTGTCGGTGTGGCTGTCCCACGTGCCACTGATGTCGACCGCTGCCGCTACAGTCGGCGGGGGATTATCCGGATTATCGGTTTCAATCACCGGCTTCTTGTTCTTTGGCATAGTCGTCGGCTCGGGGCCGCCGCTCGCCATTTCGCCGACAGTAAGATATTTGCGTGAGACGAAACCAAACCCGCCCGGAACGTCCGCGAGGACGCGGCACCAGAAATTGTCGCATCCGGCGACCGCCAACTGCGTCCCGGCGCGGAGGGTGACGACGAACTTCGACTTCTTATCACCCACGTGCAGGTTGACTGCGCTGATGACCGTCGCGACGAGCGCCCCCTGCGCGCCTTGTTGGGGGCCTGGAAGGCCGGTTGGAGCGGACAGCGGCTCGGCTTGGTCGAGTGACGCGACCAGCATTGCGCCGTTGCCGTCGTTATTGGCGTGGACCTGGAACGTCCCGCCGTTTTCGGCTGCTTGAACGAGGTTGCTTGCGATTTTGGCGTCGCCCGCCTGTCGCTTGTAGACGAGGACCAACGGTTCGCCCGGCCGGAAGGCGCGATCGCTCCAGGTGCACATGCCCGCCGTTGGATATCCCCCGCCGAGGCCGTTGGGCGCGGGGGCAAAATGGATGCGAACGAAACCGTCATTGGCGACCTTCGCCGTCATCCCGCCGCCGCCGCTGCAGGCGATCAGGTAGCCGGGCGAGGCCGCGGGAACGGTAGCCGGGCCGGGCTCAACCGCGCCCGGCACATTCGATACTCGATAGCCCTCGTCCTGCACCCCGGTCTTGTCGGGAGGCTTGGTCTGGTTGAGCACATCGACGACGCCGGGCCCCGTGTCTTCGACGCCGGTC
Organism: Hyphomicrobiales bacterium; assembly: GCA_043741595.1. Classification (GTDB taxonomy): domain Bacteria; phylum Pseudomonadota; class Alphaproteobacteria; order Rhizobiales; family Kaistiaceae; genus DASZQY01. The sequence goes on from JAYTZZ010000051.1 coordinate 8,075, forward strand.
TTGTCGGGGGGCTTCATCGCCTCAAGCGTGTCCGAGACGCGTGCGCCGGGTTCGAGTTGCGCGTTCGGTTTAGTGATTTCAAAACCACACGCGGCGAGGCCGTCCTTCCGCGCTTGCGTCTCAAAATTGGCGGTGTCCACGCGGCCCTCGCGGAAATCGAGGCAGTAGTTGAGGTGCTGCGAGGGGGAGAGCGACCAACGCTCTCCTGTGTTCTGCGTGCAGGCGAGATCGCGGCTCTGGCCCGCGGCGATGATCGCCTCCGCCGCATAATTCTCGCAGAATGCCGCCGCCGCAGCCACTGACGCCGCGAGGTCCGGGGCGGCATCGCACATCAGGCCAAGGGCATCGAGGTAGCTGCCAGCCCGTCCTCGTATTCCGACTGCTGCCTCGCCGGTCTCGCAAAGTTGGTACGCCGCCTCGTATATTTGGTCGGTCTCACTCCGCCTTTCCACGTAGCAGCCGAGCGCGCCTCGACGGCAGAAAACGTCTCCGCCACTTCCGGTTATCGGAACGCAGCCGAACTGCACGAAATCGACATATCCCTCGTTTGACTGCCCGAATTGGAGTCTGCGGAGATAAGCGTCCTTGGGGCAGGACATCGTGCTCATTCCCCCAGTTGAGCCTCCATGGAATCCCAAGCCGCTGTCCGGAACGCTGGCCTCTCCAAACAGGCCGAACTGTCCAGCCCGCGGGTCGAAGGTGGCGCATAAAGGCTGGATGGCGTCGATCCAGTCGCCGCTGAGAAAACGGAAGCCGACGAGATAGGAGGGAGCCGGGCAACGGTCCACGAAGGGACTGCCGCCGGGGCCGCCTTGAAGCTCGTAGTCTCTGGAATGCGCGGGGATCGCCGGCAATCCAGCCAGAAATGACAGCGTTAAAGCAAAGACCAGTCGGCGCATGCCCGTCGCTCCTTAGGAAACGACCACACCCTCGCCGGGTACCGTATGCCTGTGCTGCGTGGGGTGACAATAGGCCGCTGCCGCGTGCCACGACGCGGTGCGAGACCGCTCAATAAAAGCTTAGCGAATTGCGCGCGGTAGTTGGAGCCGGCTCAGGCTAATCGGCCGTGGCAGTGCTTGTATTTCTTGCCGGAGCCGCAAGGGCAGGGGGCGTTCCGCTGTACCTTGCCCCAGGTCGCCGGGTTCTGCGGATCGACCTGCGTCGCCGCGAAACCGGCGCCGGCGGCCAGACGGCCGTTGCGCTGCGGCTGCCAATCCGGCTGACCTGCGGCCATTTCGTTCTCGCCGGTCAGCGGATCGATGTGGGTCGCCTCCAGCCCCTGGATGTCGCCCTCCGGGGCAAGCGGTGGCGGACGCTGGACTACCTCCACGCGCATGATCTGGTTGGTGACGGCCTCGCGCAGGCGCGACAGCATCGTCTGGAACAGCTCGAATGACTCCGTCTTGTACTCGTTCAGCGGATCGCGCTGGGCGTAGCCGCGGAAGCCGACAACCTGCCGCAGGTGATCAAGCATGACGAGATGCTCGCGCCAGAGGTGGTCGAGAGTCTGAAGGAGGACCGCCTTCTCCACCTGGCGCATCACTTCGGGCGTGAAACGCGCGGTGCGCGCGGCGGCGGCTTCGTCGGCGACGCGGTTGAGGCGGTCGCGCACTTCCTCGTCTGCGATGCCTTCTTCCTTGGCCCACTCGTCCACGGGGACCTCGAGGTTGAAGTTAGCCTGAATATCTTCCTTGAGGCCCTTCACGTCCCATTGCTCGGCGTAAGCCTTCTCCGGGATGTGCTTGGCGATCAGCATATCGATCAGTTCGTGACGCATGCTGGCGACCGTCTCGGTGACGTGCTCCTGGCCCATCAGGTCGATGCGCTGGTCGAAGATGACGCGGCGCTGGTCATTCATCACGTCGTCGAACTTCAGCAGGTTCTTGCGGATATCGAAGTTGCGCGCCTCGACCTTCTGTTGCGCCTTTTCCAGCGCGCGGTTGATCCACGGATGGATGATTGCCTCGTCCTCTTTCAGGCCGAGCTTCTGCAGCATCCCGTCCATGCGCTCAGACCCGAAGATCCGCATCAGGTCGTCCTGCAGCGACAGGAAGAACTTGGAATGACCGGGGTCGCCCTGGCGGCCGGAACGGCCGCGAAGCTGGTTGTCGATACGTCGGCTTTCGTGGCGTTCGGTGCCGAGAACGAACAGTCCGCCGGCGGCGAGAGCCTTCTGCTTCAGGTCGGCGATCTCGGCGCGGATCTGGGCGATGCGCGACTCGCGTTCCGTGCCTTCGGGCACTTCGGCGAGTTCTTGCATCACGCGCATGTCGAAGTTGCCGCCAAGCTGGATGTCGGTGCCGCGACCGGCCATGTTGGTGGCGATGGTGACGGCGCCCGGGACGCCGGCCTGCGCAATGATGAACGCTTCCTGCTCGTGATAGCGGGCGTTCAGCACCTGGTGCGGCACCTTCTCCTTGCTGAGCAGCTCGGCAAGGGTTTCGGATTTGGAGATCGACGTCGTGCCGACCAGGATCGGCTGGTTGCGCTCGCGGCACTCGCGGATGAGGCGGACGATCGCCTTGTATTTCTCGTCGGCCGAACGATAGACCTCGTCATCATCGTCGATGCGGATCATCGGCTGGTTGGTCGGCACCTCGACCACGTCGAGGCCGTAGATGTCGGCGAACTCGTCGGCTTCGGTCAGTGCCGTGCCGGTCATGCCGGCGAGCTTTTCATACATGCGGAAGTAGTTTTGGAAGGTGATCGAAGCCAGCGTCTGGTTTTCAGGCTGGATCGGCTGCTGTTCCTTGGCTTCGAGAGCCTGGTGGAGGCCTTCCGAATATCGGCGGCCGGGCATCATTCGGCCGGTGAACTCGTCGATGATCACGACCTCGCCGTTCTTGACGATGTAGTCCTTGTCGCGCTCGAAAAGGCGGTGGGCGCGGAGCGCCTGTTGGATGTGATGGACGACGGTGACGTTCTCGACGTCGTAGAGCGATTCCCCCTTAAGCAACCCGGCTCCGCGTAGAATTTCCTCGAGCTTGATGTTGCCGGCCTCGGTGAAGTTCGCCGTGCGCTGCTTTTCGTCGACCTCGTAGTCCTCGGCGGTCAACTCCGGGATGAATTTGTCGATGGTCATGTAGAGTTCGGAACGGTCGTCGAGCGGCCCGGAAATAATCAACGGCGTGCGCGCCTCATCGATCAGGATCGAGTCGACTTCGTCGACGATCGCGTAGTTGTGCCCGCGCTGGACCATTGCCGACAACTCGTACTTCATGTTGTCGCGGAGATAGTCGAAGCCGTACTCGTTGTTGGTGCCGTAGGTGATGTCGGCAGCGTAGGCGAGCCGGCGCTGGTCGTCGTCGAGGCCATGGACGATGACGCCGACGGTGAGGCCGAGGAAGTTGTAGATCTGGCCCATCCACTCGGCGTCGCGCTTGGCGAGGTAGTCGTTGACGGTAACCACGTGGACGCCCTTGCCGGCGAGCGCATTCAGATAGACGGGCAGGGTGGCGACGAGCGTCTTGCCTTCGCCGGTCTTCATCTCTGCAATCGAGCCCTCGTGGAGCACCATGCCGCCGGCGAGCTGTACGTCGAAATGGCGCTGCCCGAGGGTGCGCTTGGCGGCTTCGCGGACAGTTGCGAATGCGGGAACGAGGAGGTCGTTGAAGTCGGTGCCGGCGGCGACCTCGGCCTTGAAGGCCACGGTGCGGGCCCGCAACTCGTCATCGGAGAGGGCGACCAACTCCGGCTCCAGCGCATTGATCGCGGTGATGCTCGGCCCGTACGTCTTCAGGCGGCGATCGTTGGAGGAACCGAAAATCTTGCGGGCTATAGCGCCGAGACCGGCCATCGTTGATCCTTGAAACTACCGGTTTTGCAGCGGATCGCCGCCCTGCGCGGAACGCCGGCAGGCGATCAAACCGCCGTCACCTCTAGAGAATTCAAAGCGTTCTTTGACGCCAAGCTTCGAGACAGATAAGAGGGGGGATATCCCATGTCAACGGCGCTAGATGTGCCCCGAATACGCTTGGCGGCGGGTGAATCAGGGCTCTCATGCGACCCATCCAACCCCTGAAGTGGACCGTTTGATGACCTTCGCTGTCTCTGCACGCCTGACCTTCACCGCCCTCGCACTCGTTCTCGCCGTCGGTGGCGTCGCCTCCGCCCAGGAGGCGGCGCCCAAGAAGCCGACCGCCAAGGTGGTCGCCACCGTCAATGGCGAGCCGATCACCGAGATGGATCTTGCCGCGGCGCTTCCCGACCTCCGCGACACGCTCAGCCAA
>JAYTZZ010000052.1:0-2208 GCA_043741595.1 Hyphomicrobiales bacterium
TGGCCGGCGCCGTGGCCTTGGGCAAAGTGTGCCCCGCCCGCAAATCCATCGCAAATACAAAAATTAGAAGCCTGCCATCGGAAATGGCGATAGTTGAGCTTACGATCCCTGCCAGCCACCCGGCAAGACGACGTCGAGGAAGCGCGATGCGGATTCAAGAAGCGGCGAACCGCGGCGCCAGACGACCCCAACGCGAACGGGCGGCATTGACTGAATCATCGGCCGCGCCTCGATGCGGTCGCCTTCCAGCGACCAGGGGCGATAGACGAGATCCGGAAGGACGGCGATGCCGGCGCCGGTGGCGACGAGGCTCCTGACCGCCTCGACCGAGCGCGTGCGGAAGGCGACAGTCGGACGGAGGCCGTGGTCGCGCCAGAAGGCATCGGCCGTCTCCTGAATCTCATCGAGCGACAGCATGATCTGCCGCTCCGCGGCTACCTCCTCAAGGCTGACGGTCTTGGCGGAGGCGAGGGGATGGCCGAGCGGAAGCCAGAGGCGATAAGCCGACTCCACGATCGTGCGCGCCTCCAGAGCGGCGGATTGGCGAAGCCGCGAGACAACCATCACCGCCACGTCGAGCTCGCCGTTGACGAGCAGGTGCTCAAGATATTCCGGTGCGTCCTCGACGGCCTGCACCGCGACCGCCGGAAACGCGCGGCGGAATCGCGCCAGCAGCTCGGCGAGGATGTAGCCGGCGACCACCGATGAGGCACCGAGATGCAATTCGCCGGCGGGTGAGTCGTCCCCTGGCAATGTGCGGCCGGCGTCGGCGACGGCTTCGAGTATCCGGGCGGCGTGGCGGAGGAAGAGCTGGCCGCGGTGTGTGAGCGAGACGCCGCGTCCCGAACGCACCAGCAGAGTGGCCCCGATGGCGCCCTCCAGATCCTTGACTGCCTCGGTCACCGCTGACTGCGAGACGGAAAGTTGACGGGCGGCGCGCGAGATCGAGCCGAACTCGGCAACGGCGACGAAATAGCGGATCTGGCGAAGGGTGAAGTTCATGCGTCCCCGGCTGCAAACTGCAGCCTAGGGGAGAGGCTGGCCGGCGGCTACGCCTTGTCTGGCTTTGGCGCTTGTGTGCTCTCGCGGACGATAACCTTGAAGCCAAGGTCGAGGCGCCGGTCACGCGGCCGGTTGCCGGAACCGCGGATGATTTCCAGCACGATCTCGCCTGCTCGTGAGCCCATGTCATAGCACGGGGTCGCGACCGTGGTCAGGCGTGGAAACGCGGTGGCGGCGAATTCGAGGTCGTTGAAGCCGACGATGGACAGGTCTTCCGGCACGCGGATGCCGCGCCGCTGACATTCGAACACCGCGCCCAGCGCAAGGTTGTCGTTGCCACAGAAAAGCCCGGTCATTTCCGGCCAGCGTGCAACCATGTCGCCGAGCAGACGGGCGCCGTGGGCGAAGCTCGAAGGCCCTTCGAACGACATATTGAAGGGTTCGAGTCCCGCCTCTTTCATGGCCCGGCGATATCCGTCCAGGCGCTGGCGGGCGCGGGCGTCCAGAGGCACCGACATCTGCCCAATGCGGCGATGGCCGAGATTGATGAGATGCTGCGTGGCGGCGTAGCCGGCGTTGCGCTGGGAGAGGCCGATGACGATGTCGATCGGGTCGTCGGAGACCTCCATGGTCTGGATGACCGGGATCGCCGCCTGGATCAGCATGCGGCGCGCCAGCGGCGTCTGGTCGATGCCGGTGATGATCATCGCCTCGGGGTGCTGGCCGAGCATGGTAGCGACGGCGCGCTCCTCGTTGCCGGGCACGTAGCCGGAATTGAGTACGAGGACCTGGAAACCGGCGGGCAGGAACACGTTGTGGAGGGCCCGCAGATATTCGCCGAAGACCCCGTTGGTGAGGGAGGGGACGATGACGCCGATGCGGTGGGTACGCGAGGAGGCGAGCGCGCTCGCCAACTGATTGGGAATATAGGCGAGTTCGTTGACGGCGGTTTCGATGCGCTGGCGGAGATCGGTGGAAACCATCTCTGGCCGATGAAGGGCGCGCGAAACCGTGACGGCGCTGACGCCGGCGCGCGCGGCGACGTCGCTCAGCGTCTTGCGACGTCGCTTGGGGTCTGGCGCCTGTTCACTCATTCTGATGTCTCAACCAATGCCTCAGTGGAGCAATAGCAGTCGCGCCGCCGGCCGCGAAATTCGGAATTCAAGCAAGCCCGCAACGGCCGTGGGAAGCTGGCTGGTTGGGCGT
>JAYTZZ010000053.1:0-12243 GCA_043741595.1 Hyphomicrobiales bacterium
TGATCCTCCGGAACGCCGCGCCCTTCTTCGTCGAGCTGGGCGAGGACGTATTGAGCGTCGGGGTTGCCCGCCTGCGCCGCCTGCTCGAAAAGTTGCGCCGCGCGCGCCAGATCCTGCGGGCGGACTTTCCCCTCGAGGTAGAGGAGGGCGAGATTGTAGTTCGCGGCCGTATCGCCGCCCGCCGCCGCCTTCTCGAAATAGTCGGCGGCCTTGGTGCGGTCGGCCGGAACGCCGCGTCCCTCGAGGTACATGTTGCCGAGCGCGAACTGCGCCTTCGGGTCGCCGCCATCGGCCGCGAACTGGTACCACGACACGGCCTGGACCGGATCGCGCGGTACGCCATAGCCGCCTTCGTAGATGAGACCGAGCAACGTCTGGGCCGACTTGTCGCCGGCCTCGGCGCGGGGAATGGCGAGGCCGAATGCCGACAGGTAGTAGCCGCGCTGGAAGGCGCCGTAGGCGAGGTCCGTGCCGGGGGGATCGGCCGAGGTGGTTGCCGGCTGCGCGGAGTTGGGGACGGTCGGCAGGACCGGCGTTTCCGTAACGACGGGTGCGGGCGGCTGATCGGCGGGTAGTGAATCGGTTGGCGCCGCGGTGAGATCACTGGGCGCGGCGGGGTCACCTGCAGGTGGTGTGAGCGTCTCCGCGCCGGGCACCGCCGCCAAATGGTCGGGACGGAGATGTGGCAACGGCCACTCGACCGTGGCACCGCTTGTGTCGGAGGGGATGAGATCGATCGGAACCGGGTCGTTCGCGGCCGGCGTGACTGGCTTCGGCTTGGGCTTCCGTTTCAGTAGCGGGTCGTCCGCCCCGTCTGCCGGCGGCGTCAGCACCATCGGGCCGTCGTCCTGCGCTATGGCCGACATTACCGGCGGGCCAAAAGCGAAAATTCCTGCGGCGAGGAGCAGGCGGATCATGCCGCCGGCTCCCTGACCATCGCCAGCCGCTCAGCGACCTCGGCGACGGCGGCGGCGGGGCCCCGCGGATCGTCCCAAACCGCCGACGAGTGCGCCACGAACGCAATTCCGTTCGCCGCGGCTTCGTCGGCAGACGCGAGCTTCCGGCCGCCCATGACGATCGCGGGGATGATCGTCACCGACGACCACCACGCCGCGAGATCGAGCGCCGCCGGAAAAATGCCATCGGTGGTGTCGCCATCGAGACGGCCGAAGAACAGGTAGTCCGGCTCCAGTTCGGCAAGCTCCAGCGCCTCGTGGCGCGAGCGGGCGTTGCCGGCGCCGACGATTTTCTTTTTGCGGAATGCTTCGAGTGCTGCGGCAAGGTCTTCGCCGCCCGTGTCGACGTGAACGCCGTCGGCTCTGGTGCGGGCGGCGATGCGGGTGTCGTTGTGTATGAGCGATGCGACGCCGCGGGCTTCCGCGATCGGCACCAGAGCCTCGGCGGCGCGCTGGAGCGCCGTCGGGTCCTTCGCGTCGGCGGTGATGATGAGCGAGGCGACGTCGCCGCCGGTGAGCGCGTCAGCAAGGCGCGGCGCAAAGGCGCCGGCGTCAAATGCGGGCGGCGTCACCAGGCAGAGGCGGCAACGGATGTCAGCAGGGTTCGCCATAACTCGTATCGCTTCCGGTCGGCGCGGCCCGGATGCCGGCAGGCGTCATCTTTCGCACGCCAAGCACAGTTTGCCCGGTCCCTGGCGCCGAATATAGCTGATATTCGAGGTTGTTGACGGGTTTTATGCAGCCTGCTTTTCAAGATCGGCAGCCCAGCGCCCGGAGGCGGCGAGGCTGTTCATGCGCACCCGGTGGAGGAATGCCTTCTGGGCGGCGGCAACGTTCTCCTGCTTCCCGTCCCATGCCTTGATCGCCGCTGCCTGCAGGGCGCGGCCGTACGAGAAGGTCAGCCGCCAGGGCAGTTTGCCGGCTTCGTTCATGAGCGACAGGTGCTCTGTCGCCAGCTGGTCGGACTGGCCCCCGGAGAGGAAGGCGATGCCGGGGACTTCGGCCGGCACAACGGCCTTCAGGAGTTGCACCGTCTTCTCGGCGACTTCCCGGGGTGAGATTTGCTTCGGCGAATTTTTCGCCGCGATCACCATGCTCGGTTTCAGCACGATGCCGCGGAGGTTGACGTTGGCGAGCTCCAGTTCCTTGAAGACCTCGCGCAGAGTCTTGTCGGTTGCCGAGTAGCAGGTGTCGGCGTCGTGGGTTGCGCCCGGTCCATCCATCAGCACTTCCGGCTCGACGATCGGCACGATGCCGGCTTCCTGGCAGAGCGCGGCGTAGCGCGCCAGCGCGTGGCCGTTGGCGTGGATAGCGTCCAGACTCGGCATTCCCCGCCCGATGTTGATGACCGCGCGCCACTTCGCGAAGCGCGCGCCGATCTCATAGTACTCCTTCAACCGGTCGCGGAGACCATCGAGTCCTTCGGTGATCAGCTCGCCGGGAGCGAGAGCCAGCGGCTTCGTGCCGGCGTCGACCTTGATGCCGGGGATCGCCCCGGTATCGGAAATGACCTTGACCAATGGCGTGCCGTCCGCGGCCTTCTGGCGGATGGTTTCGTCGTAGAGGATGACGCCGGAGACGAAATTCCGCATGGCCTCTTCCGCGCGGAAGAACAGTTCGCGGTAGTCGCGGCGGGTGTCGGGCGTGGAGGGGATGCCGAGGGCTTCGAAGCGCTTGGTGCAGGTGGCGTTGCTTTCGTCGGCGGCGAGAATGCCCTTGCCGGGGGCAACCAGACGTTCGGCGATGTCTTCGAGGCGTTCGGCCATTTCAATTCCCTCAACGATCCAACAGCGACATCGGCGGTCTTATAGACGAACCGCACCGGATTTTCACATCCCGGAAATCGTGACCCCTCCCCGAAGCTGCTGCGCAGTTTCGACCCTCCCGCAAGGGGAGGGTTCGGACTCACGATCTTCTTGCCTATGCTCAGCATGGCGGGCTCCGCTTGAACCCGCCCCTTGCGGGAGGGTCAAACCGCCAAAGGCGGTTTGGGGAGGGGTGTTTTCGCCAGCCCCCCTACAAATCCTTCCGGTACTGCACAAACCCCGAAAGCGTCGCGACCTTGTCGTAGAGCGCCTTCGCCGCCCGGTTGGTTTCGTGGGTGTGCCAGTAGAGACGGGAGGAGCCGGCTTCCCGTGCCTTGTCGGCGACGGCTTCGATGAGCGCCCGACCAAGGCCAGTGCCGCGAGCGGTCTCGGCGACGTAGAGATCCTGGAGGTAGCAGGAGTCGCTGATGCTCCACGCCGAGCGGTGGAAGAGATAGTGCGTGATTCCGGTGAGTTTGCCGTCGATATAAGCGCCGAGCGCGAACATCGGTTCGGCCGGGTCGTTGAGGCGCACCCATGTCGTCTCGATGATCGTGTCGTTGAGCGTCGTCTCGTAGAAGGTCAGGTACGCTCGCCACAGTGGTTCCCAAGCGGCGCGCTCGTCGCCTTCGATCGGCCGGATGACGATCGCGGACGGCATGCGTCAGCCCCGACGGCGCAGGACTTCGACGCCGGGAAGGGCCTTGCCTTCGAGCCACTCGAGGAAAGCTCCGCCGGCTGTCGAGATGAAGGAGAAGTCGTCCGCGACGCCGGCGAGGTTGAGAGCGGAGGCCGTCTCGCCGCCGCCGGCGACCGAGAGAAGCTTGCCGGCTTTCGTGCGCTCAGCCGCGTGTCGGGCAGCAGCGACGGTTGCCTTGTCGAATGGGGCAACCTCGAAAGCGCCGAGGGGACCATTCCAGACGAGTGTCGCGGCCTTGTCGATCCAGCCGTTGATGACCGCGATAGATTTCGGGCCGACGTCGAGAATCATCTGGTCGGAGGGAACCTTGTCGATAGCCACGGTCGTAGCAGCAGCGCCTTCCTTGAATTCGCGCGCCACCACGGCGTCGACCGGCAGGACAATCGTGGAGCCGGCCTTGTCCGCGGCCGCCATGATGCGCCGTGCCATGTCAACGAGGTCGGGCTCGGCCAGCGATTTGCCGACGGCAACGCCCTTTGCCAGCAGGAACGTGTTCGCCATTCCGCCGCCGATGACGAGCGCATCGACCTTGGACACAAGATGCTCGAGCACGTCGATCTTCGACGACACCTTGGCGCCGCCGACGATTGCGACCACCGGCCGTTTCGGATTTCCAAGCGCGGCCTCCAGCGCCTCCAGCTCGCGTTGCATGGCGCGGCCAGCGTAGGCGGGGAGGTAGTTCGCCAAACCTTCGGTCGAGGCGTGGGCGCGATGCGCTGCCGAGAACGCATCGTTGACATAGATGTCGCCGAGCTTGGCGAGCGCGGCAGTGACGAGGGGGTCGTTCTTCTCCTCGCCCTTATGAAAGCGTGTGTTCTCAAGCAGGAGAACGTCGCCGTCCTTCATCGCGGCGACTGCTTGCTCGGCCGCCGTGCCAGTGCAGTCCGTGGCGAAACCGACCGTGCGGCCGATAGTCGACGCGACCGCCGGCGCGATCGCCTTCAGCGAAAGTTTTGGATCGGGCCCGTCCTTCGGCCGGCCGAAATGGGCGAGCAGGATCGCCCTCCCACCCTTGTCCGAAATTTCCTTGATGGTTGGCGCGACGGCGCGGATACGCGTGTCGTCGGCGATCTTGTCTCCGTCCATCGGCACGTTGAGGTCGACGCGAACGAGGACGCGCTTGCCGCGTACGTCAACGTCGTCGAGGGTTCGGAAGGCAGTCATCAACTAGTCACCGGGGCAACAGGATGTGTCTCCTCTCCCGGAGGGAGAGGGCTTAGAGCCTTATGAGCAAAGCGAATTAGGCGAGAAGGGTGAGGGGTAAGGGACCTGTCAGCGAAAGACCGTAACCCCTCACCCTTCCTCCCTAGGCTCGCTGCGCTCGCCAAGTTCGAAAGCCCTCTCCCTCTGGGAGAGGTGGCGGCCAGTCTGGGGTAACCGCCGGTCACGCAACCGTTCCTTATCCAAGCTTGCTCATCGCCGCGGCGGTGTCGGCCATGCGGTTGGAGAAGCCCCACTCGTTGTCGTACCAGGCGACGATGCGCACGAACGTGCCGCCGATGACCTTGGTCTGATCGACGGCGAAAGTGGCCGAGTGCGGATCGTGGTTCAGGTCGGAGGAAACCAGCGGCTCCTTCGTCCAGGTCACGATCTTGGCGAGGCGGCCGGACTTCGACGCCGCCATGATAGCGTTGTTGACCTCGTCGACGGTCGTGGCGCGCTTCGCGACGAACGCGAAGTCGATGAAGGAGACGTTTGGTGTCGGCACGCGGATCGAGGCACCGTCGAGCTTGCCGGCGAGTTCGGGCAGGACCAGACCGATCGCCTTGGCTGCGCCGGTCGTCGTCGGGATCATGTTCAGCCCGGCGGCACGCGCGCGGTAGAGGTCTTTGTGCATCGTGTCGAGCGTCGGCTGGTCGCCGGTGTACGAATGGATCGTGGTCATGAAGCCATGCTCGACGCCGACGGTTTCGTGCATGATCTTCGCCATCGGGGCGAGGCAATTGGTCGTGCATGAACCGTTGGAGACGACGACATGATCCTTGATGAGCTTGTCGTCGTTGATGCCGAAAACGACGGTCAGGTCGGCGCCATCGGCGGGTGCGGAGACGAGGACGCGCTTGGCGCCCGCCATTAGGTGCGCGGACGCCTTGTCCTTCGAGGTGAAGATGCCGGTGCATTCCAGCGCGATGTCGACGCCGAGCGCCTTCCACGGCAGCGTCGCCGGGTCCTTGATGGCGGTCACCTTCATCGGGCCGAGGCCGGCGTCGATGGTGTCGCCGGAGACCTTGACCTCATGCGGGAACTTGCCGTGCACGGAGTCGTGGCGGAGCAGGTGAGCGTTGGTCTCGACCGGTCCGAGATCGTTGAGGCCGACCACCTCGATGTCCTTCCGTCCCGACTCGATGATGGCGCGCAGGATATTGCGGCCGATGCGTCCGAAACCGTTGATGGCAACCTTCGTCATGACTTCTTCTCCGGATCGCGATCAGGCGTTGTGCTGCTTCACGACAGCATCGGCCACTGCTTCGGCGGTGATGCCGAAATTTGCATAAACGTCCTTGTACGGCGCGCTGGCGCCAAAACTGTGCATGCCGATGAACAGCCCGTCGGAATCGATGACGGCCTCCCAGCCGAAGCGGACGGCGGCTTCGACCGCCAGCTTGATCGGCGCATCGCCGACGATCTTCCGTCGCGTTTCCGGCGTTTGCAGCAGGAACAGATCGAGCGAAGGCACGGACACGACACGGGCGCTGATGTTGCGGTCCTTCAGCAGTGCCTGCGCCTTGATAGCAATCTCGACCTCCGAGCCTGAGGCGAAAATCGTCGCGCGCGCCACACCGGAGGCGGGCGACACCTCGTAGGCTCCATGCTCGCAGAGGTTCGATGCGTTGGGCGTCGTGCGCGCCGGGGCAAGGTTTTGACGGGTGAGGGCGATCACGGTCGGGCCATCGATGCGTTCGAGCGCCAATTGCCAGCACTCGGCGGTCTCGATGGCGTCGGCCGGACGAAAGACGCGCATGCCCGGCATGGCGCGGAGCGCCGCCAGATGCTCGACCGGCTGGTGCGTCGGTCCGTCTTCGCCAAGACCGATGGAATCGTGGGTCATCACATAGACAACCGGAATGCCGGCGAGTGCGGCGATGCGCATCGCCGGGCGTGCGTAGTCAGTGAAGACGAGGAAGGTCGCGCCCGCAGGCTGCAGGCCCCCGTGAACCGCCATTCCGTTCATTGCCCCGGCCATGCCGTGTTCGCGGATGCCGTAATGGATGTAGCGCCCGCCGTAGCGCGACGGCTGGATGTCATCGAGGTTCTTGGTCTTGGTGTTGTTCGACGGCGTCAGGTCGGCCGAGCCGAGGATCAGCTCCGGCATGGCGACCGTGATGACCTCAAGCACCAGTTCGCTCGCCTTGCGGGTGGCGATGGTCGGCTTCTCTACGGCGAGCTTGTCCTTCAGGTCCGCAATGGCCTTGGCCAGTGCGGCTGGCCGCTTGCGGGCAAGGCGGCGCTCGAACTCCGCCTTCTTCGGCGAGGCGGCGAAACGTTTGTTCCAGTCTTCATGCGCCGGCTTGCCGCGAGCGCCGGCGGCGCGCCAGTCAGCGAGGATGTCTTTCGGGATTTCGAACGGCGGGTATTCCCACTCGAGGTTCTTGCGTGCGCCGGCGATCTCTTCTTCGCCGAGCGCTTCGCCGTGGGCCTTGGAGGTTCCCGCCTTCTTGGGCGCGCCGAAGCCGATGGTGGTCTTGCACGCGATCATCGTCGGGCGGTCGGATTGCAGCGCCCCCTCGATCGCGGCAGCGATCGCGTTGTGGTCCTGGCCGTCGATCCGCGAGGCGTTCCAACCGGCGGCCTTGAAGCGCGCTACCTGATCGACCGAGTCGGCGAGCGTCAGAGGGCCGTCGATGGAGATGCCGTTGTCGTCGAAGAGGAAGATGAGCCGGTTGAGCTTCAGGTGACCGGCGAGCGCGATGGCTTCGTGGCTGACGCCTTCCATCAGATCGCCGTCGGAACAGAGAACGAAGGTCTTGTGATCGACGACGTCGTCGCCGAACTCGGCGGCGAGCATGCGTTCGGCGAGCGCCATACCGACGGAGGAGGCGACGCCCTGACCAAGCGGCCCCGTGGTCGTCTCGACACCGGGCGTCATGAAGTTCTCCGGGTGCCCCGGTGTCTTCGAATGCAACTTCCGGAAGTTTTTGATCTCGTCGAGGGTCATCGCCTCGTACCCGGTCAGGTAGAGGAGCGCGTAGAGCAGCATCGAGCCGTGACCGGCGGACAGCACGAAACGGTCGCGGTCGGGCCACCTCGGGTCAGCCGGATCGAACTTCAAGTAACGCGTGAAGAGCACCGTGGCGACGTCGGCCATGCCCATCGGCATGCCCGGATGGCCCGACTTGGCGCGCTCGACCGCATCCATCGCCAGCGCGCGGATCGCGTTCGCCATGCGCGTGTGCTTCACGAGATCGGTCATCTGGATGATTTACCGGCCGCCAGAGGAAACGCCGCGCGATGCGGCCGATGGCAGGGAATAAGCACATGGGTTTCACGAGTCAAATTGATACGAACATCGCTCGTGTGCGCACGTATCGCGTCCGGGCAATTGCCGGGCAACGGCCGGACATTTTGCCGGGCAATTCGCGTTGCCATTGACGGCTTCGGACACCCCTGCTTAATCTGAAAAGATTGTCGGTAGAGGCATCTATGCCGGAGTCTTTATCCATCGACGAAGCTTTGCGCCGTCTTGAGGCCGCCCTCGACAAAGTCGAGGATTCCCTCGACCGTCGGATCGAAAATGCTGCGGCAGTTCAAGGACTTGAGGGCGAGTTGCACCGTCTTGGCACCGATCGTTCGCGTCTTGCCCAGTCGCTCGACGCGGCGGAAGCGCGCTCGGCACGGTTCGAAGACGCGAACGCGCAGGTCTCCCGCGGGCTGGTGGCAGCGATGGAAGCGATCCGCGATGTGCTCGCCCGACACGACGCCTGAAGGGAAGCCGGATGGCGCAAGTCAACGTCATGATCAGCGGCAAGACCTACCGCATGGCGTGCGACGACGGGGAGGAGGATCGTCTCGCCGGACTCGCCGAACGCCTCAATACCTCGATCGAACTGCTTCGTGCCCGCTTCGGTGAGATAGGTGACCAACGTCTGACGGTCATGGCGGCGATCACGCTTGCCGACCAGCATGCGGAAGCCGAACGGCGGCTAGCGCAAATGGAGGCGGAAGTGGCGGGCCTCGAAGACGCCCATGCCGACGTGGTCGAACGTCACGAGTCGGCTGGAGCGGGTATGGCAGGGGCGATCGTGGCCGTCGCCGAACGTGTCGAGGCGATCGCCGCGCGGATAGCGGGCGCCGGCGATGACACCGATGGCAATTGACGGCTTGGCTGGCGCTGGCACTCACGCGGCCCTATATCTCAGGGCAGCGAGGCTGCGGGGTACGACAGGAGAACAGTATTCCCGGGGCTTATCGATCCAAACGGGAGCTGTTCCTGGATGGGCCCGTGGGCTCATTCATATGGCGCCCACCTACTGTGTAGGTCTCCGGGATCGATTTCTCCACCGGCCGTTGCGGCCTCGCGCTTGATCTCTCCTCCGGACAAGACCACCAAGGCGGCGCTTCGCGGAGAAGCGAGCGCCCGCCGCGATACCCTCACGACCGCGGAGCGAGAACGGGCGTCGGTGATTATCACCGAGCACGCGATCGCAATTGCCAAAGCGATTCGTCCGCGCGTGCTGGGCGCTTACATGCCGATCTGGAGCGAGGTCGATTCCCGACCCGTCATCTCGTGGGCGCACGACAATGACATCGCCGTGGTTCTGCCCGCTGTAGTCAATGCGACGACACTCGCCTTCCGGCGGCACCGCTCCGGCGATCTCCTGGATTCTGGCCGCTTCGGAACGCAGGCGCCGCCGTCTATCGCCGAGACCGCCACGCCGGATGTCGTGATCTCGCCGATGATCGCATTCGACCGGACGGGCATGAGGTTGGGGTATGGAGGCGGCTTCTACGATCGAGAGATCACGCGGCTTCGCGCCGAGGGGCACCGACCGCTCCTCATCGGCGTCGCTTTCGCCGTTCAAGAGGTTCCTGCTATTCCGGTGGAGCCGCATGATGTGCGAATGGACTGGATCGCTACCGAAAACGAGACGCTCGATTTCCGGCGTTGAAGTGAAAGGCCTGACTCTTTGCGTCTTTTGTTCCTTGGCGATCTGGTTGGGCGGAGTGGGCGCAGCGCCGCAGTGGCGCAGCTGCCGGCGCTCATAGCCGACCACCACCTCGATTTCGTCATCGTCAATGGCGAGAACGCTGCCGGCGGCTTTGGCATCACTGAAGAGATCCTCCGGTCAGTGCTCGACGCAGGTGCCGACGTGGTTACGACCGGCAACCACGCTTTCGACCAGCGCGAAGCGCTTGTCTTCGCGGATCGTCAGGACCGGTTCCTGCGGCCGATCAACTTCCCGACCGGCACGCCGGGGCGGGGCGCTGGCCTCTACATGGCGCGGAATGGCATGCGCATTCTCGTCGTCAACGCCATGGGCCGGGTGTTCATGGACCAGCTTGACGATCCCTTCGCGACGATCGAGCGCGAGGTCGCCGCCTGTCCGCTTGGCGAGCAGTCCGACGCCATCGTCATCGATTTTCACGCCGAGGCGACCAGCGAGAAGCAGGCCCTTGCCCACTATCTCGACGGACGTGTCACACTCGTCGTGGGTACCCACACGCACGTCCCGACGTCCGACTACCGGATCATGCGGGCGGGCACTGCCTTCCAATCCGATGTCGGAATGTGCGGCGATTACGAGTCGGTCATTGGCATGAACCACGAGGAACCGCTCCGTCGCTTCCTGCAGAAAGTGCCGGGGGAGCGCTTCACGCCCGCCGACGGTCCGGCGACACTTGCCGGCATTGCGGTTGAAGTTGACGAAGCCACGGGACTGGCTATTGCCGTCGCACCGCTCCGCATCGGCGGCGTGCTTTCAGAAACCGTACCGACCTTCTGGTCCTGACCGCACGTGCTAGGGTTGCGCCAGGGCAGACCTTCATGACGCCACCGATCCTTCTCATCCACGGGGCCTTTACCCGTTCCAAGCGGTGGCAGCCGTGGCTGACCTATTTCCGCGCGGCCGGATATGAATGCGTGGCGCCGTCGCTGCCGGCACACGATCCGCCCGACCGGGCGCGTCTCGCGCAACTCACGTTCGACGACTATGTCGCCGCGATGATCGCCGTCCAAAAGACCTTCAAAAGGCCGCCAGTAATCATCGGCCATTCCATGGGCGGACTAATCGCCCAGCATGTGGTGGCGGCCACCAGGTGTGCCGGACTGGTGCTCGTCTCCTCCGCGCCGCCGTGGCGGAGCCGCGGGACACGCGAGGCAATGCCGTACGCTGTTCCCTACGTCGTGCCTGTGATCGCCGGTCGGCCCATCCGCGCCAACAGGCGTGCGGCGCTCAATCTTGTGCTCCACGATCTTTCACCGACCGAGCAGGCCGAACTCGCGCCAATCTTCGCGTACGAGTCTGGAAAGGCCTATCGGACGATGATTTTCGGTGGCGCTCCGATGGCGAAGGGGGCGGTGACCTGTCCGGTGCTGGTGGTCTCCGGAGGGGCCGACCGGCTGCTAAAGCCCAAAGTCGCGGCGCGGCTTGCCGCTTTCTACAACGCGGAGCACCTGATCTTTCCGAGCTTCGGCCATTCACTGGTGGCGGACTCGCTGCTCGAGACCGTCGGCTCGGAGGTTCGCGAATGGATCGAGAGTGTTACGGAGCCCGCCACCGAGCCTTCCTTTCGGCCTAGCGCGATCGTATAAACCGGCCCGGTTTCGAGAGTAAAAACATGGCCGGCCATTCCCAGTTCAAGAACATTATGCACCGCAAAGGCGCGGCCGACGTGCGGCGCTCGAAGCTTTTTTCCAAGCTCGCCCGCGAAATCACAGTGGCGGCGAAACTCGGCACCCCTGACCCCGCGATGAATGCGCGCCTGCGCCTCGCCATGCTCAATGCCCGTGCCGAGAACATGCCGAGGGACAACATCCAACGTGCCGTCAAGAAGGCGATGGGGGCAGACGGCGAGAACTATGAAACGATACGCTACGAGGGCTATGGCCCCGGCGGCGTCGCCATGATCGTCGAGGCTCTCACCGACAATCGCAACCGCACTGCCGGGGCGGTTCGTTCCTACCTCAGCAAAAATGGCGGGGCACTCGGCGAGAGTGGTTCCGTCGCCTTCATGTTCGATCGCATCGGCCAAATAGTCTACAAGCCGGAAGCTGGCAGCGCCGACAAGGTTCTCGAAGCGGCGATCGATGCCGGCGCCGACGACGTGCAGAGCGGGGCTGACGGCCACGTCATCACCACGTTGTTCGCCGATCTCAATGATGTCGCCAAGAAACTGGAATCGGCGCTTGGCGAGGCCGAGACGGTGAAGTCCGTCTGGAAGCCGCAGACGACGACCAGCCTCGATGAGGAGAAGGCGGCGACGATGCTGAAGCTTGTCGCGGCGCTCGACGAGGACGACGACGTCCAGGAAGTGTACGCGAACTATGAGATTCCGGACGCGGTGATGGCCAAGCTGACGGCAGGATGACCCCAGCGCGCGCGTTTGCCTCCGTTGGCGCGGCGGTCGGCTGGGTTGCCCTCGACCTGCAGCTTGTCGCGCTCCACATCAACGCCGCGGCCCGTGGCGTCGCGTTCGGAACGGCTACCGTAAATTACTTCAGCTACTTCACCATCCTCTCCAACGTTCTGGCCGCATTAGTTCTCAGCGCTTTCGCTCTCGATCGCGGCAGTTTTTT
Organism: Hyphomicrobiales bacterium; assembly: GCA_043741595.1. Lineage (GTDB taxonomy): Bacteria > Pseudomonadota > Alphaproteobacteria > Rhizobiales > Kaistiaceae > DASZQY01. The sequence goes on from JAYTZZ010000053.1 coordinate 12,196, forward strand.
GCGGCAGCCGGCGGTCAGTGCGGCGGTCGCGATATACATGGCGTTCAC
>JAYTZZ010000054.1:0-12182 GCA_043741595.1 Hyphomicrobiales bacterium
AAGACGCTGGCGATCCGCGAACCAGAGCCGGTGGCCCAATGGATCGCCTATCCGCTCCACGCCTCCTTCCTGTTGTTCTATCCGCTGAACTGGTTGCTCAACAATGCCGCCGGCGGAATCTTGCGCCTTCTCGGCGTTCGCGAAGGCTCACATCAGGATATCCTGACCTACGACGAGATCGAAGGACTCGTCGACGTCTCCGCCGAGCACGGCAAGATGGAGGAGAGCCAGGCGGAATACATTCACAACCTCTTCCGCTTCGGCGAGCTCGAAGTCGCCGACATCATGGTCCACCGCACCAACATGCATTCGGTGAACGCCGGCGAGCCGGTGGACAAGATCATCGACGAGGTTCTGGCGAGCGCCCACACCCGCGTGCCTCTATGGGAGGGGCAGCCGGAGAACATCGTGGGCGTTGTTCACGTCAAGGATCTCCTGCGGGCCCTCAAGGGAGTCGACGGCGACGCCTCGAAGATCGATCTGCGCGCCGTCGCCAAGAAGCCGTGGTTCGTGCCCGACACGACAACGCTGAGCGACCAGCTCAACGCCTTCCTGAAGCGCAAGATTCACATCGCCCTTGTCGTTGACGAGTACGGCGAGGTGCAGGGTCTCGTGACGCTGGAAGACATCCTCGAGGAGATCGTTGGCGAAATCGCCGACGAGCACGACGTCGCGGTCGAGGGCGTGCGCCGCCTGCCGGACGGTTCCGTCAACGTCGACGGCGCCGTGCCGATACGCGACCTGAACCGCGTCATGACCTGGAGCCTTCCCGACGAGGAGGCGACGACCATCGCCGGACTTGTTATCCACGAGGCGCGCATCATTCCGGAGCCGGGGCAGGCCTTCACGTTCCACGGGTTCCGTTTCCAGGTGCTCCGGCGCACGCGGAACCGCATCACCGCGCTCCGCATCACGCCGCTCGACCGGGTCAAGCCGCCGGCGACACCGCAAACGCCGGCACCTCCAGTCGCCACGGCCACGCCACAGCCATAGCCATAGCTCAAATCGGCCGTATTCCCGCGTTTCAATCGCCGCCTCGGGATTCTGGGAGGCGACAGTGATGCAATTCGATGTCCTGATCGTGGGGGCGAGCTTTGCGGGCCTCGCCGCCGCAAAGACCGCTGCCTCACGGGGCCTGAGCGTCGCCGTCATCGAGGCGAAGCGCGACTCCGGCGCCCGCGTCCACACCTCGGGCATCCTCGTCCGCGAAGCGATGGAAGAAATCGACATCCCACATCGCCTGACCCGCCGCGTGCCGGGCGTCAGACTCTACTCACCGAACCTGAAGAGCATCGACCTCTTCTCGCCGGGCTACGCCTTCTTCACCACCGAAACGGCGGAGCTTCTGCGCTGGATGGCAATGGAGGCGCACGAAGCCGGCGCGCGAATTCTCTACGCCACGCGCTTCGAAGGCGCGACCCGCGACGGCGACCTGATCCACCTGACGAATCTCGATATCACCACGCGCTACCTCATCGGCGCCGACGGGGCGCGGTCGCGCGTCGCCGAGGCGTTCGGACTTTCCGCCAACCGCAAATTCCTGACCGGCCTCGAGGTCGAGCTCGAACAGAACGACGCTGTCGATCCACGTTTCCTGCATTGCTTCGCCGACTCGACTCTGGCGCCCGGCTACATCGCTTGGGCGGCGCCCGGCCCGACCGTCATCCAGCTTGGCCTTGCCGTCCGCGATGGCTCCAAGCCCGACCTCGCTGCCTTCATGGCACGGACGGAAGCCGCGTTCGGCTGGAGCCGCATGAAGGTCGTGGGCAGGCGAAGCGGCCTCATTCCATGCGGCGGTCCCCTCTCCCGGACCGCGGCGCCCGGGGTGCTTCTCGTCGGCGACGCCGCCGGCTGGGTATCGCCGATGACCGGAGGCGGCATTCGACTCGCGTTCAAGTATGGGCGGCGCGCTGCCTCGCTGATCGCCGATCGTTTGATGTGCGGCGGCGCTTCGCCTGAACTGGCGCTTGCCCGGGAAGTGCCGCGTTTCCGGCTGAAACGAGCCCTGCGCCGGGTCCTCGACCTTGCCCCGCCGAACGCGCTCATCGATCTGGCACTCGCCACGGCGCCCATGCGGAGCATCGCCGAGCGGCTCTACTTCCACACCCGCAACGACGCCGGCATCGACCGCGAGGCGTACCTCCGTTGGCTGGAAGCAGAGCGGGTACCGGGGCAATCAACAATTGCCGACTCGCGTCGGTAGAGTAGTCACGCGCCAAGCCGACGCGTAGCATTGCCGTCATGCCGCTCGAATGGGAGACCTTCTTTTTCATGGTGGGCTCGTCTGCGACGGGACTCATCGGGCTTCTCTTCGTCGTGATCACGCTGACGGCGGAGCGGAACACGGAGAGGGCCGAAGCCGGTTCGCGCACTTTCGTGACACCCACCGTCGTTCATTTCTGTGCCGTACTCCTGACAAGCGCCGTGGCCGTCATGCCCGGCCTGTCGACGCAAGTGGCGGCGTTCGCGATCAGAATTCCGGCGCTGGTCGGGTTTCTCTACGTGGGGATGATCGTCTCGCGCCTCATACGAGGCATTCCATCAGTGACCCACTGGACGGACTACGTCTTCTATGGCCTGTTCCCGGCCGCTGTATATCTCGGCCTCATCGTGTCGGCAGCGGACCTTTTGTCGGGCGCGGCCTTCGGCCCTTACGGTATTGCCGTCGGAGCGCTGGCGCTCCTTCTGGTCGGCATTCGGGATGCTTGGGACCTCGCGACCTATCTCGCCTATCATCGCGGCGATCCCTGACAAGGTGCGTTAGGTCGGCGCTTTCGCCTCGATAGCGAGAGCATGCACACCTCTGGCGATCTCGCCTTTCAACGCTTCGTAGACCATGCGGTGGGTCTCTACTCGCGTTTTTCCCTTGAATGCCCCGGCGGTGATCTTCACGCGAAAATGAGACTCTCCCTCGGGCCGGTGGCCAGCGTGACCCTTGTGAAGATGAGACTCATCCACCACTTTGAGGTCATCCGGGCGAAAAGCCTCGGTTAACTTCCGCGTGATCCTATCTGCAACCGTCATGGCGTCCGCCTCAGTGAGCGCCTTGTCGGAGACGCTGGCGGCGACCATAATCCGACGATGAATCTGAACTCCAAATATTTCGACCGCATCCGCATCAATCCCGATGGGCCGGCGGTGGAAACGACCGACACGCAGCCCTGCGAATGGCTTGGCTGCGGCCGGCTTGGAGGCTATCGGGCGCCCAAGGGCCGGAGCCAGGAGGGCAAGTACTACAACCTCTGCCTCGACCACGTGCGCGAGTACAACAAGTCGTACAACTACTTTTCCGGCATGAAAGACGACGACGTCATCGCCTATCAGCGCTCGGCTTCGACAGGCCACCGGCCAACCTGGACCATGGGCGTAAACGCCGAAAGCGCCGAGGCGGCAAAATTCCATCCGAACGCGACCTGGGCCGCGGCTTTTGCCGATCCGTTCGGGATTTTCGGCGGGGGCCGGGAACGTCGTGCCCCCGGTACGGGCCGCGAAGCGGAGCCGGACAGGCGGCCGCTCAGGAACCTCGAACGGCGGTCATTTGCCGTGCTCGACCTTGAGGGCGGCGAGACCGCGGTGGAAATCAAGGCTCGCTACAAATTGCTGGTCAAGCAGCTACACCCCGATGCCAACGGCGGCGACCGCTCCACCGAAGACCGCCTGCGACAGATCATCCAAGCCTACCACTACCTGAAAGCCGCCGGATTCTGCTAAGACGGCGTCATGTTCGCCCGCGCTTGCCAGTGCGAATTCCTTGAACAAACCTAGAGAAGCGCCGAGCGGCGCACCGGACACGACATGATTGAACCATCCCCCCTACCCGACATGAAGATCTCGGTTCGCCAGGTTTTCGGGATCGACACCGATCTCGAGGTTCCGGCCTACTCCGAGCCGGACGAGCATGTTCCGGACATGGATTCGGATTACCTGTTCGACCGCGAGACAACACTCGCGATCCTCGCCGGCTTTGCCCACAACCGCCGTGTCCTCGTCACCGGCTACCACGGCACCGGCAAATCGACCCACATTGAGCAGGTCGCCGCGCGGCTGAACTGGCCGATGGTGCGCGTCAACCTCGACAGCCACATCAGCCGTATCGATCTGGTCGGCAAGGATGCCATCGTCATCAAGGACGGCATGCAGGTCACCGAGTTCCGCGACGGCATGCTGCCGTGGGCACTCCAGCACAACATCGCGCTCTGTTTCGACGAGTACGATGCCGGCCGGCCGGACGTGATGTTCGTCATCCAGCGCGTGCTCGAAGTCTCCGGCCGCCTGACGCTGCTCGACCAGAACAAGGTCATCCGCCCGCACCCGTCGTTCCGTCTGTTCGCTACCGCCAACACCGTCGGCCTCGGCGATACGTCGGGCCTCTATCATGGCACGCAGCAGATAAACCAGGGCCAGATGGACCGCTGGTCGATCGTCACCACCCTGAATTATCTGCCGCACGACAACGAAGTCGACATTGTCGCTGCCAAGGTGCCGAAATGGCGCGACGAGAAGGGCCGCGCCATCATCGCCAAGATGGTGCGCGTCGCCGACATGACCCGGAACGCCTTCATCAACGGCGACATCTCGACTGTGATGAGCCCGCGCACGGTGATCACCTGGGCGGAGAACGCCGACATCTTCGGCGATATCGGCTTCGCCTTCCGCGTCACGTTCGTCAACAAGTGCGACGAGCTGGAGCGCGCGCTGGTCGCCGAGTTCTACCAGCGCTCGTTCAACCAGGAACTGCCGGAGTCGACGGCGAACGTGGTGATGAGCTGACGGAGAACCCGTGGCCATCTCGAACGACGCACCGAGGGCAAAGCCCGCCGAGGGACCGACTGAACCATTCAAGCGGGCGGTGATCGGCTGCATGCGCGCAATTGCCGGCAAGCCCGACCTGGAAGTCGCGTTTGCCGCCGACCGGCCGCTGCTTTCGGGTCACAAGGCGCGCCTACCCGAGCCGCCGCGCAAGATGACGAGGACCGACGTCGCCATCACCCGTGGCATCGGTGACTCGCTGGCGTTGCGTCTCGCCTGCCACGACCCGGTCGTCCACCGCCGGAATGCGCCGCAGGGCAAGAACGCCCGCGCCGTCTTCGACGCGGTCGAGCAGGCGCGCGTCGAGGCGCTGGGTGCGCTCCGCATGTCGGGTGTCGCCGACAACCTCTCGGCCATGCTGGAAGAGCGCTACCACCGCGGCAACTACCATGAGATCACCGATCGCGCCGACGCGCCGCTGGAGGACGCCGTGGCATTGATGGTGCGCGAGCGGCTGACCGGCGACGCCCCGCCGCCGTCGAGCCGCAAGATCGTCGACCTCTGGCGCCCGTGGATCGAGGAGCGGGCTGGTGATGACCTGTCTCACCTCGCCAGCGCCATAGACGACCAAACGCGCTTCGCCGACGCCATCCGCGACATTCTCTCGGCTCTCGAAATGGGCGACGAGCTTGGCAGCGAGAGCGGCGACGAGAGCGACGAAGGCGACGAGAGCGACAAGCAGGACGAATCCGAGGGTGCCTCCGACTCAGCTGAGGGCGCCGACGCATCGAGCACGGACGAGATCGAAGCATCGGCCGAGGAGAGCGAGGCCGGCGATGGCGAGGCCAGCGAGGCTGAAGCCGAAGAGACCATGGACGACAGCGAAATGTCGGACGCACGCGAGGCGGGCGAAGCCCGCCGCGCCGAGGCGCCGTGGTCCAACCTGCCGCCGATGATCGACTACCGCGCCTTCATCACCAAGTTCGACGAGACGGTGAAGGCCGAGGAACTTTGCGACATCGCCGAGCTCGATCGCCTGCGCTCCTACCTCGACAAGCAGCTTGCCCATTTGCAAAGCGCCGTCGGCCGTCTCGCCAACCGCCTGCAGCGCCGCCTGATGGCGCAGCAAAGCCGGGCGTGGGATTTCGATCTCGAGGAAGGAGTTATCGACGCGGGGCGCCTGTCTCGTGTCGTCACCGACCCAATGCACCCGCTTTCGTTCAAGGCCGAGCGCGACACCGATTTCCGCGACACCATCGTTACGTTGCTCCTCGACAATTCCGGCTCCATGCGCGGCCGGCCGATCACCGTCGCCGCCACCTGCGCCGACATCCTCGCGCGCACGCTGGAGCGCTGCGGCGTTAAGGTCGAGATTCTGGGCTTCACCACTCGCGCCTGGAAGGGCGGCCAGTCGCGTGAAGCCTGGCTGCAAGCGGGCAAGCCCGCCAATCCCGGACGGCTCAACGATCTCCGCCACATCGTCTACAAGGCGGCCGACGCGCCATGGCGGCGCGCCCGGCGGAACCTCGGTCTGATGATGCGCGAGGGACTGCTGAAGGAGAATATCGACGGCGAAGCGCTGGCTTGGGCACACAGCCGGCTGATCGCGAGAACTGAGCAGCGCAAGATCCTGATGATGATCTCCGACGGCGCGCCGGTGGACGACTCGACGCTTTCCGTCAACGCCGGCAACTACCTCGAACGCCATCTCCGTCACGTCATCGAGGAGATCGAGACCCGGTCGCCGGTCGAACTTATCGCCATCGGCATTGGCCACGACGTTACTCGCTACTACCGCCGGGCGGTGACGATCGTCGACGCCGAAGAACTGGCGGGAGCGATGACCGACAAGCTCGCCGAACTTTTTGACGAACGGCCCCCTGCACCGACACGCCGCTCGCATCGACCGCCGCGCGCGACGCTGCAATGAAGCGAGCCCTCGCCGGCGCTCTCTTCGCTATCGTCTTCACGCAAGCTGCCCTCGCCGCCGGCTTCACGCCAATCGAGGTCAGGGCAATTCCGATCAAGGCGTTTCTTGTCGGCAGCGACCAGACGCATTTTGGTGCACTGGAATTCCGCGGCGGGCTCGAACTCGTTTCCCGTGTCGGCGAATTCGGTTCGTGGTCCGGGCTCGATTTCGCCGCCGACGGCCAGACGATATACGCGGTTGCTGACACCGGTCTTTGGTTCAGCGCCAAACTCGTCGAAGAGAACGGCACGCTCACCGGCCTCACCGATGCCCAGATCGCGCCGCTCCTTGCCGACAATGGCAAGGAATTCCCAACAAAAACGGCAGGCGACGCCGAGGGTCTTCGGATCGTCCACGAGAAAACCGGCGACAAGGCACTGGTGTCATTCGAGCAGACGACCCGAATTCGTTCGTACACCGGACCGACCTTCGCCGAGGCAACACCAAAGCCCGTCAAGCTGCCAAAATACGTAACAGGCATCCGGCGAAACCAAGGACTAGAATCGATCGCCATTGCACCCACTGGCGGCGCGCTCGGAGGCGCAACCGTCACGATCGCGGAGCGTTCGCTCGACGACAATGGCAACCATCGCGCCTTCATCTTGTCGGGACCGAAGGCTGGACCGTTCTCGATTCGCCGCTCCGACGAACTGGACATCACCGATGCCGCATTCCTGCCGAATGGCGATCTCCTTATTCTCGAGCGGCGCTTCAGCTTTTCCGGCGGCTTCGCCCTGCACATCCGCCGTGTGGATGGCAGCACGATTGTGCCGGGCGCGACTGTTGATGGGACGGTGCTTCTCGCGGCGGGCAGCGGCTACCAGATCGACAATCTGGAAGGGATGGCGCTTCGCACTTCAGCGACCGGCGAGACGCTGATCACGCTTATCTCGGACGACAATGGCAGCATGCTGCAGCGGACGATTCTTCTGCAGTTCGCCTTGCCGGGCGACGCGCCGCTTCCGCCGCCGAACTAACCCTGAAACGGAAACGGCGCCCGAAGGCGCCGTGCGATCTCAACCGTAGGGGATCAGGAGGCGACTGCGACCAGCCGCTTGGCGATCTGGCGCTTCAGCTTTAAGGCGCGGGCCGAAAGCTCAGTGTCGCGGGCCTTCATCAGAAACGCGTCCAGACCACCGCGCGCCTCAACCGAGCGCAGCGCATGGGACGTGATTCGCAGATGCACGTTCTGCTTCAGGGCGTCGCTGATCAACGTCACCTGATTGAGGTTAGGCAGGAAGCGGCGGCGGGTCTTGTTGTTGGCGTGGCTGACCTTGTTGCCGGACAGGACTGCCTTGCCGGAGAGTTCGCAACGCCGTGACATTTCGAAAATCCTCGTTTTCCGCCAGATTGGCGCCGGTTTTGGCCTGAAGATCGGGACCTGCCGGGGAGCCGCATTCCTATAGTGACGCGGGATTTCTGCGTCAAGGCAACTAGACCTGATTCGGCCCGGGCCAGGATTTCAGGGGCTATGACGGACGGGGAAAGCACACTACCCTAAGTATGCCATTTATTAGGCAGTCGACGTTATGAGTCGAAGCGGAACGCCGGCGCAGCCGGCCATCATGTGACAGGGCGAAATGCGCGGGATGGGGTTTCACGCGGCTACCGTCAGAAGCGGGCGCCTGCTGACCGGAGGATTGTTCCTCCTCGCTGCGCTCGGCTTGAGCGCCCCCGCCGGCTCAGCTGACGGCGTCACCCTCACCGCCACCTACATGATCTCGATCTCCGGCGTGAACATCGGCCGGGCCGACGTCAAGGGCCGCTTCACCGACAAGGGCTACGCCGCCGCGATCCGCGGATCGACCTACGGCGTGAGCCGGTTCGTTTCCGACGCGAGCGCCACGCTCGCCGGCTCCGGTCGCGTTAGTGGCGCCAGTATTCTCCCCGCGTCGTACAACCTTGAAACCCGCGAAAGCGGTCTCGAGACCAGCGTCAGTATGACCATGCGCGGCGGCTCGATCACCGGACTTCAAGCAATCCCCAACCTCCCCGAGGCCTCTGATCGCGTGCCGATCACCGCGAAAAGCAAGCAGAATGTGGTCGACCCGGTCGGCGCCTTCGTGGTTGCGATGAGCGGTGAGGGCGAACCCGACGGCAACCGCGCCTGCAATCGCACCGTCCGCGTCTTCGACGGCTGGAAGCGATTCGACGTGCGCCTGTCGTATAAGGAGACCAAGGTGCTCGGCGGCAGCGGCGGCAATTCCTACGCCGGCAACGTACTTGTCTGCTCCGCGCGCTACGTACCGATCGCCGGCCATCGCGCGACTGACGAGTCGGTCGAATACATGACCGGCAATAAACGGCTCGAAATCTGGCTCGCCCCGATCAAGGGCTCGAACTACCTCATCCCGTACCACATCACCATCGGCACCCAGGTCGGCGACCTGGTGATCAACGCCCGCGCCTTTGTGGTGAGCGGTGGCGAGCGGCAGGCGCGCGTCAACTAGCAGCGTTCGCCACGGGATTATCCACAGCTTATCCACAGGTTGTTCACAACTATTGGCCGCGATTCGCTGCCGACCCGCAACGATGCATAAACGCCGTCGCCCCCTTAACGAAGGCAAAGAAATCACGGGCATATTGGATAACGCCGTCGCAAGAATTTGCGTCCACGGAACGACGTCCACTACATGTCGTGAGGAACAGACAGAGGCCGCATGCTAGGTCAGCGATTCGGGCCGTGTTTGTTCCGGGAAAGTTCCGAACGTTTAACGCGCCGCGGCGGGAGAGGAATTTCGCCCCGATCCTGTGTCGCTATGGTACAGGGAAGACGCGGCCAGACTTGCCCCTGCCCGCCACGTGGGGCGTAGACGGCGGACGGAACGCGCGTTAGTCGCAACAAGCATGAATGTCTCCCAGAGGTCCGAGTTTGCGGCGTCGAGCGGCCGCAACGTGGTCGCCGTTCTCGGCCCGACCAACACCGGCAAAACCCATCTCGCCATCGAACGCATGCTGGCGCACGCCTCGGGCGTGATCGGCCTGCCGCTCCGGCTGCTCGCACGCGAAGTCTACAACGGCATAGTCAAGCGCATCGGCGCCGACCAGGTGGCGCTGATCACCGGCGAGGAGAAGATCGTCCCGCCGAATCCGCGCTACCGCGTGTGCACCGTCGAGGCGATGCCGGCGGAGACCGACGCTTCCTTCCTTGCCATCGACGAGATTCAGTTGGCCGGCGACCTCGAACGCGGGCACGTGTTCACCGACCGCATGCTGAACCTGCGGGGGCGCGACGAAACGCTGCTGCTGGGCGCCGCGACAATGCGCGGCATGGTCGAGAAGCTGGTGCCGGGCGTCAACGTCGTCACCCGTCCACGCATGTCGCTGCTCACCTACTCGGGCGCCAAGAAGATCACCCGCCTGCCGCAGCGTTCGGCGGTCGTCGCTTTTTCCGCCGACGAAGTTTACGCGATTGCCGAACTCATCCGCCGTCAGCGCGGCGGGGCCGCGGTCGTGCTTGGGTCGCTGTCCCCGCGCACGCGCAACGCCCAGGTCGAGCTGTTCCAGTCCGGCGACGTCGATTTTCTGGTCGCCACCGACGCCATCGGCATGGGCCTTAACCTCGACCTCGATCACGTCGCCTTCGCCTCCGATCGAAAGTTCGACGGCTACCAGTTCCGCCGCCTCTCGGCGGCAGAGCTTGCCCAGATCGCCGGGCGCGCCGGCCGCCATATGCGCGATGGCACCTTCGGTGTCACCGGCCGCGCTGAGCCCTTCGAGGACGCGCTCGTCGAGGCGCTCGAAAGCCATCGCTTCGAGCCCGTAAAGACGGTGCAATGGCGAAACCGCGATCTCGATTTTTCGTCGTTGGCCGATCTCAAGGCAAGCCTCGAGCGCCCGCCGCAACGCGAGGGCCTCACGAAGGCACCGCCCTCGGTCGACGTCGATGCGCTCGATCGCGTCGCCCGCGACGATTCCGTCAAGGCGCTCGCCGTCCGCCGCGACCGCGTCGCCCTCCTCTGGGACATCTGCCAGATCCCCGATTATCGCAAGATCGCGCCGGCCAACCACGCCGAGCTCATCACCACACTTTTCACGTTTCTGGCGCGGGATGGCGCCATTTCCGATGACTGGTTCGAGGGTCAGGCAGCCTTCGCCGACCGCACCGACGGCGACATCGATACCCTCGCCAACCGCATCGCACACATCCGCACTTGGACATTCGCCGCTAACCGTCCGAACTGGCTTCGTGACCCTGTCCATTGGCAGGAGCGCACCCGCGCGATAGAGGATCGTCTGTCGGATGCGCTGCATGAGCGGCTGACCGCCCGTTTCGTCGATCGGCGGACCAGTGTGCTGATGCGGCGGCTCAAAGAGAACGCGATGCTGGAAGCCGAGATCACGCCCACCGGCGATGTGCTGGTGGAAGGACAACACGTCGGAAGCCTCGACGGTTTCCGTTTCGCGCCGGACCCGAACGCGGACGGTCCGGAGGCGAAGGCTTTGCGCGCCGCCGCGCAAAAGGCGCTCGCGAGCGAGATCGTCAATCGCGCCGATCGCGTGGCGACAGCGACCAACGGCGATTTCGTTATCGCCGGCGACGGCGCGCTCCGCTGGCAAGGCACTGCGATCGCCAAGATCGTCGAGAGCGAGGATGCGCTGAGACCGCGCCTCATCCTGCTCGCCGATGAGCAACTCCCGGCGCCGGCGCGCGAACGCGTTCAGGCGCGCATCGATCTGTGGCTTGCCAATCACGCCGAGACGCTGGTGAAGCCGCTCTTCGATCTTCGCGGAGCCGAGACGCTGCCGGCTCCTGCCCGTGGCATCGCGTTTCGGCTTTCTGAGAATCTCGGCATCGTCGAACGGAACGAGATCGCCGACGAAGTTAAGGCCCTCGATCAGGACGCGCGCGCCGGACTCCGTGCGTTGGGCGTTCGCTTCGGCGCCTATCACATCTACGTGCCGCTGCTCCTGAAGCCGGCGCCGAGCACATTGCTGGCGACCTTCTGGGCGCTGAAGAACGGCGGCCTCGACATCGCCGGCCTTCCCGAGCTGGCGCGACTCGCCACCTCCGGCCGCACAAGCGTGCCGGTCGACGCCGGGATCGCTCAGCCCCTCTATCGCGTCGTCGGCTACAAGGTCGCCGGCAGTCGCGCCGTGCGCATCGATATTCTCGAACGCCTCGCCGACCTCATCCGCCCGCTCATCGCCTGGCGACCGACAACGGATCTGCCCGATCCACCACCCGGCGCGATCCACGGCTATGGCTTCACCGCCACCGTCGCCATGACCTCGCTACTCGGCTGCTCCGGGGAAGACTTCGCCTCGGTCTTGCGGTCGCTCGGCTACCGCATGGAGCGGAAACCCGCCCCGGCGACGAGGGCATCGCCCATCGCCGAAGCAGCGGTCGCGGACACTCCAACGAAAGAAGTTCCCGCGGAGGCGGCCGAAGCGGTCTCGCCGGCCGTATCGGCCGTCGAAGCTACGATCGCCGATGAACCGCCGGAGAGTGCAGCGGCCGAAG
>JAYTZZ010000055.1:0-2184 GCA_043741595.1 Hyphomicrobiales bacterium
TTGGCCGCGACAATGGCATCGGCCGTATCGACGTGGTCGAAAACCGCTTCGTCGGTATGAAATCGCGCGGCATCTACGAGACGCCCGGCGGCACGATCCTTCATATCGCCCATCGCGCCATAGAGTCGCTGACGCTCGACCGCGAGGCGGCGCACCAGAAAGAATCGCTGATGCCGCGCTACGCCGAGCTCGTTTACTACGGCTTCTGGTTCGCGCCCGAGCGGCTGATGCTGCAGAAGCTGGTCGACGAGAGCCAGACCCACGTTGAGGGGACGGTTCGGTTGAAGCTCTACAAGGGGAATGTGATCGTAACCGGCCGGAAGAGCGCCAAGTCGCTCTATTCGGACGCCCTCGTCACCTTCGAGGACGACCGCGGCGTCTATGACCAGAAGGATGCAGCGGGCTTCATCCGCCTGAACGCGCTACGGCTCCGCACGCTCGCCGCGCGCGATCGCCAAGGAAAGTAAAAAGCGGACTCCGCCCGAAATTATGTTTCTTTTCAGTGAGATAGGAGCGCCGACGCTTTAATCACACGTTAAGCGTGAAATGCGATGATTTGCGCCTTGCAGGATGTTTTGCGGGCGGGTCAAAAGTATGAATGCGACGGACGCCGCCGGAACGGCCGGACCGGGGGCGCCCACCACCCGCCATGACGCCACCGGTACCAACATTCCGCTCGCCGTCCTGAGCACGCTCCTCGAGAGCATCGGCGCTGGCGCCTGCATCTGGAACGCCGACCTCCGCCTGGTCGCATGGAATTCGGCGTATCGCAAGATTCAGGCAATCCCCGACCACATCCTGAGGCCCGGCGCCCGCCTCGCCGACATTCTCCAGCACGGTCCGCAGCTCCTTGATGACAACCGCCCCGGCGAAGAACTCGAAGCGAACGCGCGCAAGTTGCTTGCCACCGGTCGTGGACTTGAGCTTGACCGTGTCCTCGCCGACGGGCGCATTGTCTCCGTCACCTACGACGCCTTCGCCAACGGCTGCTGGATAGCCCTCTATCACGACGTCACCGCGCGGCGGAACGACGTCAAGTTGTTGCGCATCAGCGAGCGCGATCTGAGGCAGCAGCGCGCCCAGCTCGACGCCTCGTTGGACAGCATGACATACGGCTTTTCGATCTGGGACGACGAATACCGGCTGGTTCTCTGCAACCGGCGCTATGCCGAAACCTACAGTTTGCCGCGCGACCAGGTCCGCAAGGGCGTAACTCTCCTCGAGGTCTGCGAGCTGTCGATCGCCGCTGGCAACTACCCAGACACCACACCAGATGCGCTCTATCGCCTCTATCGTGAGCGCCTTAACGAGAACACCGATCCGTCGTCGCCCGGCCGCTACGAGATGGTGGTCGGCACGCGGACGATCCGCTCGACATTCATTCGAGCCGACGGCATCGGCTGGGTCGTCACCCACGAGGACATCACCGAAGACCGCGCGCGAATGGTTGCGCTCAGCGCGAGGGAAGCCGAACTCGGGCACCAGAAACTTCGCCTTGAGGCCGCCGTCAACAACATGTCGCAGGGACTGTGCATGTTCGACGCCGACCAGCGGCTGGTCATCTGTAACAGGCAGTATGCCAACCACTACCGCCTCCCCCCCCGAGCTTCTCACGCCGGGGACGCCGCTCGAGGCGATCCTGGCCCACCGGGTGAAGAGCGGGGTGTTTCCGCTCGGTCAAAGAGCGAGCTACCTCGAAGAGCGGATGGAGGTCGTTGACAAGGGCGAAGACGACAACCACATCGTCGAGTTCCAGGATGGACGCATCCTCTCGGTCTCGCACCACCCAATGCCTGATGGCGGATGGGTTGCAACTCAGGAAGACATTTCCGAGCACGTGCTGCAGATGCGCAGCCTCGAGGAGCGCGAAGCCACTCTCGCCCGCCAGAACATGCGCTTTGCCGCAGCCGTCGACAACATGTCGCAGGGGCTCTGCATGTTCGACGCGGATCGGCGTCTGGTCATATGCAACTCGAACTACGCCACGATCTATGGCCTACCACCGGAACTGGTGCAGCCCGGCACGACATTGGATGAGATACTTGCCTATCGCTTCCAGCATGGAATTCACCCGGTCGAAGGTAAAGAAGAATACAACCGGCGCCGGTTCGAACTTGTCGATATGGGCAAGGAGGCCGTCGACACCGTCGAACTGCAGGATGGCCGCGTCATTTCCATCCTCCA
>JAYTZZ010000056.1:0-5263 GCA_043741595.1 Hyphomicrobiales bacterium
CCGTCGGCGACAGCCGCCCGCCATAGGCTCGCCGGGCAGATTTTGTAGATCGTCGTCATTGCCGCAGTCCTAGCGGCGGCTGATTTCTACGGCAAGCGCCGTGGCGGTCTGTCCCGCCAACTGCTAGAACGGTTTTGAGGCTGCCGATATTTTCGAGGTCGCGCCTATGCGCCCACAGTGCGGCCTTCCCGTAGCCCTTTCGGTCGGCCTGTTTTTCGCTGCGTCGGCTATTGCCGATGAGGCGAAGCCGGGGGCCGGCCGCTTTCTCCTCGGCGGCAGCCCGGGCGGCTTCGTCCGGCTCGATACCGTCACCGGCGCCGCGTCCCATTGCAGCCAGAAGGACAAAATCTGGCATTGCGAGCCGCTTCCCGTGGAGGACGCCGCCATCAAAACCAGACTCGATGCTCTTTCGGGCCAGGTAGCAAAACTTTCGACGGCGCTCAGCGCCCTCAACGCCCGCGTCGCGGCGCTCGGGTCGGTCGATCAGACGGTTAGTCCCGCTGTCACCGCGGAGCAGGAGCCGCAACGAGACGAGGCGACGGGGTTTGCCAGGCGGATGATGGTTCGCTTTCTCGACCTTGTCCGCACGTTGAAGCACGGCCGCGCCTGATCAGCCTTATCGCGTCTTGAATTCCTCGGTCGCGGTGACGAGTTCGTGAATGATGCCCGGTTCGCTCATGGCGTGTCCGCTATCGGGCACAACGCGATAGGCCGCTTCCGGCCACGCCTTATGCAGATCCCATGCGATCGAGATGGGCGTGCACAGGTCGTAGCGCCCGTGCACGATGACGCCCGGAATGTCCTTGAGGCGCCAAGCATTGGCGATGAGCTGGTCATCACGATCGAAGAACCCGGCGTTCTGAAAGTAATGGCACTCGATACGCGCGAACGCGAGGGCGTATTGCGGCTCGCCGAAGGCGGCGACGCGGGCAGGGTCGGGAAGCAGCGAAATCGCGGTCCCCTCCCACGTGCTCCACGCCCGCGCGGCCGCGAGTTGAACGTCCTTGTCCGGACCGACGAGACGTCGGTGGTAAGCAGCGATGAGGTCGCTGCGTTCGTCCTCCGGGATCGGCTTTACGTATTCTTCGAAGGCTTCCGGCAGAATTTGTGAGGCGCCCTCCTGGTAGAACCACTCCAGCTCCTTGCGGCGCAACGTGAAGATGCCGCGCAGCACCAATTCGTTCACCTGGCCGGTGTGGGTTTCCGCGTAGGCGAGGGCCAGCGTCGATCCCCACGAACCGCCGAATACCTGCCACCGCCCGATGCCGAGATGGCCGCGGATCTTTTCCATATCGGCCACGAGGTCCCACGTCGTATTTTCGCGGAGTTCCGCATACGGCGTCGATCGTCCGCAGCCGCGCTGATCGAAGAGGATCATGCGGTAGACGGCGGGGTCGTGAAATCGCGGCATGGTCGGGTTCATCCCCGCGCCCGGCCCGCCGTGAAGCACAACCACCGGCTTGCCCTTCGGATTCCCGTATTCGGCCACGTAGATTTCGTGGAGGCCGGAGACCTTGAGGCGATGGGTTGCGAACGGTTCGATCGCCGGGAAGAGGCGACGGCGGTTCTCGGTCATAGACTCTCGCTTTCCTGGACGAAGGGAGTGCCGCCGGGCCGCCGGATGGCATCGACCGTTGCCTGCAGCGCCTCCGAGGGTGGCTCGGTGGCGAGGCTCGCGGCGACGGTGACAACAAAGCCGATGGGTATGCCGACGATGGCCGCAGTGAATTCGCTAAAGCCAAGCCGCCCGAACGGAAGGAAGCCCGGAAAGCGGTGGTCGGCGATGAGCGCGGCCGTCACCACCGACCCTGCGATGATGCCGGCGACGGCGCCGGGTGCGTTGGCGCGCTTCCACCAGACCGCGAGGATGAGCGCCGGGAAGAGTCCACCGGCGGAGAGCGAGATCGCGATGGGAGCAAGCGCAAAGACTGTGTCCCCGCTCGTCGCGGCGATCCATACAGCGCCAGCCACCGCTCCTATCATGACGAGGCGTGTGACGATCAACCTCCGTCCCGCCGAAGCGTGAGCGCCGATGACCGTGCCGTAGAGGTCATGACCGACGGCGCTCGCGATCGCAAACGCCATCGCCTTCGCTGCCGCAAGCGTCGCGACCAGCGCGCCGATCGCAATGAGCGCCGTGCTTATGTATGGCAGACCGAAAATGGCCGGCGCCGCAAGGACGACGGCATCGCCGCTGATGGCGAGGTCGTTGGCGGGAAGGTTGCCGGTGAAGCCGGGGAGCGCGCTGCAGGCGGCAAGCACGGCGTCAACGGAAGCGGCACCGACGCCGCATATCCGGACGAAACCCAACTTGCCGAAAATGAAGACCCAGTCGGGTAGCATCTCGAGCGGACCATCCACAACTTCGCGGAGGACGACGAGTTTCACAAATGCCGCGTACGCCGGCGCCGTCAGCGCAATGACGAGGACGAACAAAAGCGTCCAGCCGACTGAGCGGCGGGCGCGATCGGGGCCGCGCACCGTCGCGCTTCGCAGCAATAGATGCGGCAGTGCCGGTACGCCCGCCGCCAGCGTGGCGACTATGGCGAGCGATACAAATGGACTCACAGAGCCAAAAGCCGAAAACCGGCTCGCGGGATCCGTGACAAGGTCCCTGCCGCTGGCCAAAACCAGCAATGCGGTCTCCCTGAGCGCAAGGCCGAACGTGAGCGGCGGGATCGGCAGCCAATACTCGCGGACGGAGACGATCGTCACCGGCAGCAGGAAAGCAAAAGCCAGCACGAGATATTCCGCGGCTGCGGCGCGCGTAATCGCCCGTACACCGCCAAGCACGGTCGAACACAGGACGACGGCTAGCACGATTGCCATCGCCACACTGGCCGACACGTCGAGAACCATCGTCGCAATCGTCACGGCGGCCGCTATTGCCGCTGCTAGGCTCGCCAAGAGTCCGCAGACCACCACGACCGCGGCTGAAACGCGGACAGAGCCTCCTCCGTAGCGGATACCCAGAAAGTCGACGATGCCAAAGGCGGCGGATTTGCGGAAATAAGGCGCCACTCCGACCGCGAGGATCAGAAAACCAAGCGAGAGCCCGAGCGTGAATGTGGCTGCGGACGAGACATCCACGAACGCATTGCCGGCGAGACCGAGAAAGATCGCAGCCGATATCACGGCTACGGCGCCTGCGGCGCCGTTGACCGACGCCGGTACCAACCGCGCCGCAAGATGGAACTCCGACGTCTGCATAGTGCTGGCGTTGATGCCGATCGCTGTCGTGGCCGCCAGCGTCACGCCGCAAAGAATGGTGCCGATGACCGCGTCAGGAAGTCCGAAATGACTGAGGAGCGCGAGAACCACAACGAGGATGAGAAATGCCGCCGCAAATGGTGTTGTCATCCTGCCGTATGCGCCGGCTTCCGCGCGTCGGGCCATCGTGCGGCCTAATCCTCGGCCACATCGTAGCGGCGGTCGAGGGCCCGCTGCTGCGTGGCAAGCATGAATGCCGCGAAGAGCACCGCGACCGGCGCCAGGACCGCCATGACAAACGTGCCTATTGGAAGTCCAAACATCAACCGTCCGTCGAACACCTTCGCAAGAAGCAAGAACACCAAACTAAGGGAAATCATCCCGGCGGTTATCGCGGCGGCGAGCTGCCATGTCCTCCGCCACCACGTCGCCTCGCTGGCATCCCGCACGGCTAGTCCTCGATCCCGTCGCCGCGAGCCGAAACGAATCGGCGACCCGCCATCCACCGGACTTTTGCGGGCAGCGTCCACCGTCACGCAAGCCGATTCCGCGGAAAGCAGCCGCGAACCATGGGGACCGTTTGCCACACGGTCAACCCGGTTCTAGGAAAAGGGAGTGGAAGCGGCTCGATGGGGAAGCCGCAGGGAGGGAATATCCATGCTCAAGGAATTCAGGGAATTCGCCCTCAAGGGCAACATGGTCGATCTCGCCATCGGCGTGATCATCGGCGCCGCATTTGGCGGGCTCGTTCAGTCGGTCGTCAACGACCTGCTCATGCCACTCATCGGCCTGGCCACCGGCGGCGTCGATTTTACCCAGATATATGTGCAGATGAGCGGTGCGCCAGCAGCGACGCTTGAGGAGGCCCGCAAGACCGGCGCGACGCTTGCGTACGGGAATTTCATCACGCTGCTGATCAACTTCCTCATCGTCGCGTGGGTGCTGTTCATGGTGGTCAAGGCGATGAACCGGCTGAAGCGCCAGCCGCAGCCGGCGCCGGCTACTCCGCCGGCCCCGACGCGCGAGGAAATTCTCCTCGCCGAAATTCGCGATTTGCTCGCGAAGAAGTAGGGCTGCCGATCGGCGGCGCTGATCGGTCGGACCACCATATGTGATAGGTCATTCGCGCATCGCCGTGCCATTCTTGGCGGGCGATGCCAGCCAACGGAAAAACTATGCAGCTACGGGAACTTGCCGGGGCCCTTCGCGCCGAGGCGCGGGACGCGCCGGATAGCGGCATCGTCGAAGTTTTCAATTACGGTCGTGGGAAAGAAGGATTGATCCCCCTCTGGGTCGGGGAAGGGGACTTGCCAACGCCCGATTTTATCTCGGATGCGGCGGTCAAATCCCTGCGCGACGGCGAGACTTTCTACACATATCAGCGCGGATTGCCCGAACTTTGCTCGGCGCTTGCCCGGTACCACACACGCGTGTACGGCAAACCGTTCGATGCAGGACGCTTCTTTGTTACCGGTTCGGGCATGCAATCGATCCAGATCGCGACCCGCATGGTGTCGGGAGTTGGCGACGAGGTACTGGTGCCGACGCCGACGTGGCCGAACATCACCGCTGCCGTCGGCGTGAATGGGGCTACGGCCGTGCCCGTGCCGATGACCTTCGGCAATGCCGGCTGGGTGCTCGACCTCGAGCGGCTGTTCTCCTCGGCGACGTCGAAGACCAAGGCGATTTTTCTCAATTCACCCTCGAACCCGACAGGGTGGACGGCTGGGCTGGACGAACTTCGCGCGATCCTGAAGTTTGCGCGCGAGCGGGGACTGTGGATCATCGCCGACGAGGTCTATCACCGCTTCTATTACCCGGCGGCGCGCTCGCCCTCGTTTTACGATATCGCCGATCCCGACGATCGGCTGATCTTCGTCAACACATTCTCGAAAAACTGGGCGATGACCGGCTGGAGGGTCGGCTGGATATCGGCACCGCCAGCCCTCGGCGCTACGATCGAAAATCTGGTTCAGTACTCGACGTCCGGCGTTGCCGCCTTCATGCAGCGCGCCGCTACGGTCGCACTCGACGACGGCGAGGACTTCGTCTC
>JAYTZZ010000057.1:0-5262 GCA_043741595.1 Hyphomicrobiales bacterium
ATGGGCCTGCATTTCCTCGGCGTGTTCAAGATCGCATTCCTGAACCGGCAGATGCGCATGGACATAGACAATGAGGCCGGGCCGGTCGGCTCCTACCTCATGGGGCTGGCCTTCGCGATCGGCTGGACGCCGTGCATCGGTCCGGTGCTGGGCACCATCCTGCTTGTCGCCGGGACAGAGCAGACTGTCGCCCAAGGCGCCATCCTGCTCGCGGTCTATTCGCTTGGCCTCGGCCTGCCGTTTCTCATCGCCGGGTTCTTTGCCGGACCGTTCATGCGCTTCATGCGCCGGTTCCGTGGACACCTCGGTACGGTGGAGCGCGTGATGGGCGGGTTGCTCGTGGTCACCGGCGTGCTCTTCATGACCGGGCAGATCACAACCTTCTCGTTCTGGATCATCTCGATGTTTCCTGCGCTCGGCCAGATCGGGTAGCGGGCCGAATCACAGGAAAGTCGGGCATATTGCATCCGGCGCCGGAAGGTCATGTTTCGGCCATACGCCGGTTGCGAATGACTGCCGGTCGAGACGTTTGAGGGGACGATGCCGAAACGATCCTGCCTTGCCCTGATCCTGGCCGCCGGCGAAGGCACGCGCATGAAATCGACCGTGCCGAAAGTGCTGCACAAGGTCGGCGGCCTGCCAATGCTGGGCCACCTGCTGCAGGCGGCTGCCGACGCGGGTGCGACGGCGACCGCTGTGGTCGTTGGTCCAAAGGCGGAAGCGGTGGTCGCGTTCGTGAAAAAAGCGGTGCCGGGCGCCACCACCCATGAACAAACGGAACGGCTGGGAACGGCCCACGCCGTGCTTGCCGCCAAGAAAGCTTTAGCGGAGGGCGCCGACGACGTTCTGGTGCTTTACGGCGACACGCCGCTGGTCACGGCAAAGACGCTCCTGCGAATCCGCAAGCAGCTCGCCGGCGGCTCCGATGTGGTCGTGGTCGGTTTCCGGACCAGCGATCCGACTGGCTACGGACGCCTTGTCGAGGAGAAAGGACGCCTCACCGCTATCGTCGAAGAGAAGGACGCGACGGCAGCGCAGAAGCGCATCGGCTTCTGTAACGCCGGGATCATCGCGTTTCGCGGCGGCACGCTTCTGCTCGCCCTGAAGAAGATCGGCAACGACAACGCGCAGAAGCAATATTATCTCACCGACGCCGTCGCGATCGCGAATACCTCAAAGCAGAAGGTGACGGCGATCGAGGTCGATGCCGACGAAGTTGCCGGCATCAACGATCGCATTCAGCTCGCTCATGTGGAAGGCATCTTTCAGCGGCGCATGCGGGAGGCCGCGATGACGAATGGCGTGACCATGATCGCGCCGTCGACGGTCTGGTTCAGTCATGACACCGTGATCGGCAAGGACGTAACCATCGAGCCGAATGTGTTCTTTGCGCCGGGCGTTACGGTCGCCGACAATGTCACCATTCGCGCCAACTCGCATATCGAGGGCGCAAAGATCGCGACAGGCGCGATCATCGGGCCGTTCGCGCGGCTGCGGCCGGGCGCTGTCATTGGCGCGAACGCGCACATCGGCAACTTCGTCGAGGTGAAGAACGCCCGGATCGACGAGGGCGCCAAGGCCAATCATCTGACGTACATCGGGGACGCGCACGTCGGCGCGAAGTCGAACATCGGCGCAGGGAGCATCACCGCCAACTACGATGGCTACGACAAGCACCACACCGAGATCGGCGCGAACGTCTCCATCGGATCGAACAGCGTGCTCGTCGCGCCGGTCAAGGTCGGCGACGGGGCACACGTTGCTGCGGGGAGCGTCATCGTCCGCGACGTGCCTGCTGATGCTCTTTCCGTTGCTCGCGGCCGCCAGGAAGACAAGCCAGGTTGGGCGAAAAAGTATCGCGAACACAAGGCGTTAGCCAAGACACAGCGCGGAGACAGGATCGAAAGAAAGCCCAAGTAACCTCGGGTTCGCGTATCAACCAAGACACACGATTTGACTTTTACGCGTTAGCCCCGTCGCGCTAAATGCGGGCCGGCGGGATTCGGGAGTTAACCACACGATGTGCGGGATCGTCGGTATCCTCGGTCAGACTCCGGTCGCGCCGCTCCTCGTCGACGCGCTGAAGCGCCTCGAATATCGCGGTTACGATTCAGCCGGTGTCGCGACGCTGGAAGGCGGGCACCTGACCCGCCGCCGCGCCGAGGGCAAACTCAAGAATCTCGAAGCCAAGCTCGAACGCTCGCCGCTCTCCGGTCATTCTGGCATCGGCCACACGCGCTGGGCGACGCACGGCGCGCCAACGGAACGGAACGCGCACCCGCACGCTACAAAACGACTGGCGCTCGTGCATAACGGTATCATCGAGAATTTCCGCGAGTTGAAAGACGAGCTGATTGGCGCCGGTGTGAAATTCGACACCGACACGGACACGGAAGTGATTGCGCAACTCATCGAGCGGAAGCTCGATCAAGGCATGACACCCAAGGATGCCGTCCAGGTCGTGTTGCGCCGCCTGACCGGCGCGTTCTCCCTCGCAATTATCTTCGAGGGCGAGGACAACCTGATGATCGGCGCGCGGCGCGGCTCGCCGCTCGCCATTGGCCATGGCCACGACGAGATGTTCTTCGGCTCCGACGCGATCGCGCTGGCGCCGTTCACCGACCGCGTGACCTATCTCGAAGATGGCGACTGGGCCGTGCTCACCCGCGCTGGTGCGACGATCTACAGCGAAGCTGGCGCAGCCGTCGGGAGGCCAATTGTGCGCACCATCGCATCGAGCCTCATGGTCGACCGCGGCAACCACCGCCACTTCATGGCGAAAGAGATCCATGAGCAGCCGGAAGTCGTGGGGCACACGCTCGCCCACTACCTCGACTTTTCGACCGGGCGCACAGCGCTGCCGAAGGACTTCACGATCGATTTCACCGCGCTCGACCGTCTGTCGATCACCGCCTGCGGGACGGCATTCTATGCCGGTCTCGTCGCCAAATACTGGTTCGAGCGCTTCGCCCGCCTGCCGGTCGATATCGATATCGCCTCCGAGTTCCGCTATCGCGAGCAGCCGTTGACACCAAAGGGACTGTCGATCGTGGTGTCGCAATCGGGCGAGACCGCCGACACGCTGGCTTCGCTGCGATATGCCAGGTCGCAAGGGCAGAGGGTCGCAGCGATCGTCAACGTGCAGGAATCGACGATCGCACGGGAAGCTGACTTCATCCTTCCGACGCTCGCCGGACCCGAGATCGGCGTCGCCTCGACCAAGGCGTTTACCTCGCAGCTTTCGGTGTTGGCGTCACTAGCCGTCGCCGCGGGCAGGGCGCGGGGGCACCTTAGCGAAACCGACGAAGGCAACCTCGTCCGCGCACTCTCGGAGGCGCCGCGCTTGATGAGTGAGGCGCTGAGGCTGGAAGCCAAGATCGAAGCGCTGGCGCGCGATCTCGCCCATGCCAAAGACGTGCTCTACCTCGGCCGCGGCACCAGCTACCCGATCGCCATGGAAGGTGCGCTGAAGCTGAAGGAGATTTCCTACATCCACGCCGAAGGCTACGCCGCCGGCGAGCTGAAGCATGGGCCGATCGCGCTCATCGACGAAGAAATGCCGGTCGTCGTCATCGCCCCGTACGATCACATTTTCGAGAAAACTGTATCGAATATGCAGGAGGTGGCCGCGCGGGGCGGGCGGATCATCCTCATCACCGACCCGAAGGGTGAGGCGGCGGCCTCAATCAAGGCCGTGGAAACGCTGATCTTGCCGGAAATGCCGGCGACCGTGACGCCACTGGTATACGCCATTCCCGTGCAGTTGCTCGCCTACCACACTGCCGTTTTCTTGGGCACTGATGTCGATCAGCCACGAAACCTAGCAAAATCCGTCACAGTGGAGTGAGATTCTCGCTCCCGGACGCGATCTCTGGCAAGATGAGTCGCGGGGGCCTTATCGGCGATAGGGTTCATGGAACCAACTGACAACCCAGAAGAATCTCCGACGGACGCGCCGGTAACGCCGCCTCGTCGCCGCTCCCGCACGATGGTGCGCTTGCAGGCGTATTTCCTGGCTGGGCTCGTCATCGCCGCACCGCTGGTACTGACCATCACCATCTCGTGGTGGTTCGTGCAGTGGATCGACAATCTCGTCGATCCCTTCATCCCGCCGTTCTCCCGGCCGGACAGCTATCTCCGCTTCTCCATTCCGGGCTTCGGCCTCGTGGTGGCGGTGGTCTTCATCACGCTCCTCGGCTTCCTCGCCCGGAACTACTTCGGCCACCGGCTGGTGACGTTCAGCGAGAACGTGCTTGGCCGCATGCCGGTCGTGCGCGGCCTCTACCGTGGCCTGAAGCAGATCTTCGAGACGGTGATCACGACGCGGGCGAAAGCGTTTCAGACGGTTGGGCTGATCGAGTATCCGCGGAAGGGCACCTGGGCAATCGTGTTCCTCACCGGGGATGCCAAGGGCGAGATCGAGCATCACCTCAACGAAACGGTCGCCGTGTTCCTGCCGACCACGCCGAACCCGACCTCCGGCTTCCTGCTCTACGTCAAGCGGAGCGAGGTGACGATCCTCGACATGTCGCTGGAGGACGCCGCCAAGCTCGTCATCTCCGCCGGCCTTGTCACGCCGGAATTCCAGCCGCCGGACTTCGACAAGCTCCGCCGTCGCGCCGACAAGTTCAACCTGCCCGGAGCAGCCTGATCGCCTCGTCGCGTCCGAAAAGGTAGAGCAGAATCCTGAGCGCCGCGCCGCGCGGTGTCGTCAGGTTGGGATCGGTTTCCACGACAAGCCGCGCGTCGTCGCGGGCTATTTCCATCAGGTCGCCGTGGCGATCGAGGCTGGCGATGCGGAAGCCCGGCATGCCCGACTGGCGCGTGCCGAGGACTTCACCGCCTCCGCGAAGGCGCAGGTCTTCCTCGGCGATCCTGAAGCCATCCTCGGTCTCGCGCATGATCGACAGGCGTTCGCGTGCTACCTTGCCGAGAGGCGACTTGTAGAGCAGCAGGCAGACCGACGGTTTCTCGCCGCGACCGACCCGCCCACGCAGCTGATGCAATTGGGCGAGGCCAAAGCGCTCGGCGTGCTCGATGACCATGATCGTGGCGTCGGAGACATCGACGCCAACCTCGACGACAGTGGTGGCGACGAGCACGCGGATTTCGCCAGACAGAAACCGCGCCATGACCGCGTCGCGCTCCAGCGGCTTCATACGGCCATGGACCAGACCGACGACAGGTCCGAGGTCTTCGACCAGCGCTTTGTAGCGCTCCTCCGCCGCGGCGACGTCGAGAACCTCCGATTCTTCCACCAGC
>JAYTZZ010000058.1:0-12154 GCA_043741595.1 Hyphomicrobiales bacterium
ATGCCGCCATCGAGGGCCTCATGACACGGCCCCTCAAGCGCGAAACCGACTGAGGCGCTTTACGCCGCTCCCGTGCCCTCTTAGTTTCGTCTCCAACAAGGGAGAGGCGACGATGGCCCATTGGTTGTTCAAATCCGAGCCGGGATCGTGGTCGTGGGACCAACAGGTCAAGGCCGGCAAGGCCGGTGCCGAATGGACCGGAGTCCGCAACTTCACAGCGCGCAACAACATGCGCGAGATGAAGAAGGGCGATCAGGGGTTCTTCTATCACTCCGGAGAGGGCAAGGAGATTGTCGGCATCGTCGAGGTGGCCAAGGAAGTCCATCCCGAACCTGGCAACGAGGAATGGGAGTGCGTCACCCTCGCCGCGGTGAAGCTGGTTCCGAAACCGGTGACGCTCGCCGCCATCAAGGCCGACAAGAAATTCGCCGACATGGCGCTGGTAAAATATTCGCGCCTGTCGGTACAGCCGGTCACCGATACGGAGTGGAAGGCAATCACCAAGATGGGCGGGTTGTGATCCGCTCCGGGAGGAAATGACATGAGCTTTGCTGCCATAAACTACCTCGGCGTCATTCTTGCCACCGTCGCCGCCTTCATCATCGGCGCGCTCTGGTACTCGGTGCTGTTCTCCAAACAATGGATGGCGGCGATCGGCATGACCGAAGCCGACCCGAAGGCTCGTCAGAGCGGCGGCGGGCCGTCGCTGGTGCCGCTTCTCGCCGGCAACATCGCCGGAAATCTGGTCATGGCGGTGATCCTCTCCGCCCTCCTCCATTCGCAGGGTGCTGCCACTTTCGCTGGCGGGCTCGTGACCGGCTTTCTCGTTTGGGTCGGCTTCGTCATCACAGTGATGGCTGTCAACAACAGCTTCTCCGGGCGGAAGCCGATGCTGACCGCCATCGACGGCGCCCACTGGCTGGTGGTGCTGCTCGCGATGGGCGCGATCATCGGCATCTTCGGCTAGTTCGGGAGGAACCTGAATGTCGGACAAGGTCTATCCGGTTCCGGCCGAGTGGGCGAAGGGCGCCTTTCTCGACGACGCAAAATACCGCGTAATGTACAAAGCCTCGGTCGACGACCCAAACGCCTTCTGGGCGGAACAGGCGAAGCGCCTCGACTGGATCAAGCCGTTCACCAAAGTCAAGAATACGTCGTTCAACCCGCCGGTTTCGATCAAGTGGTTCGAGGACGGCACCCTCAACGTCTCGGCCAACTGCCTCGACCGCCATCTGGCGAAGCGCGGCGATCAGGTGGCGATCGTCTGGGAGGGTGACGATCCGAAAACGTCGCGCAAGATCACCTACCGCGAACTCCACGCTGAGGTCTGCCGCTTCGCCAACGTCCTGAAGAGCCTCGGCGCGAAGAAGGGCGACCGCGTCACCATCTACCTGCCGATGATCCCGGAAGCTGCCATCGCGATGCTCGCTTGCGCCCGAATCGGCGCGGTCCACTCCGTCGTCTTCGGCGGCTTCTCGCCCGAGAGCGTCGCCGGTCGCATCAACGATTGCGAGTCGCGCCTTGTCATCACCGCCGACGAAGGCCGCCGCGGCGGCAAGATCGTCCCCCTCAAGCGAAACGTCGACGAAGCGCTCGCCACCGCCCGCGGCGTCGAGAAGGTTCTGGTTGTCAGGAATACCGGCAACGACGTGCCGATGAAGGGCGCCCGCGACGTGTGGTGGCACGAGGCCGCCGCCGGCGTTGACGAGGATTATCCGCCCGCGGAGATGAGCGCCGAGGACCCGCTCTTCATCCTTTACACGTCAGGTTCGACCGGCAAACCTAAGGGCGTGCTGCACACTTCCGGCGGATATCTCGTCTTCGCCGCGATGACGCACCAGGTCGTCTTCGACTATCACGACGGCGATATCTACTGGTGCACCGCCGATGTCGGCTGGGTCACAGGCCACAGCTACATCGTCTACGGCCCGCTCGCCAACGGCGCGACCACGCTGATGTTCGAGGGCGTGCCCAACTATCCCGATGCCAGCCGCTTCTGGCAGGTCATCGACAAGCACAAGGTCAACATCTTCTACACAGCGCCGACGGCGATCCGCGCTCTCATGGGCGCCGGCGACGACTATGTGAAAAAGACCTCGCGGGCTTCGCTGAAGCTGCTTGGTTCCGTGGGTGAGCCGATCAACCCGGAAGCGTGGGAGTGGTATCACCGCGTGGTCGGCGACGGTCGCTGCCCGATCGTCGATACCTGGTGGCAGACCGAGACCGGCGGAATTCTGATCACACCGCTTCCCGGCGCCACCGCCCTGAAGCCCGGCTCTGCTACCCGACCGTTCTTCGGCGTGCAGCCGGCTCTTGTCGATCCCGAGGGCAAGCGCATCGAAGGCCCCGGCGCCGGCAACCTCATCATCACCGACTCATGGCCCGGCCAAATGCGCACCGTCTATGGTGATCATCAGCGCTTCGTCGACACCTACTTCAAGACCTATCCCGGCACCTACTTCACCGGCGACGGCTGTCGGCGCGACGAGGATGGCTACTGGTGGATCACCGGCCGCGTCGACGATGTCATCAACGTCGCCGGTCATCGGCTCGGCACGGCGGAAGTGGAATCGGCCCTCGTCGCCCACCAGAAGGTGTCGGAAGCCGCAGTCGTCGGCTATCCGCACGCCATCAAGGGCACCGGCATCTACGCCTACGTCACGCTGATGGCCGGCCAAGCTCCGTCGGAGGACCTGCGCAAGGAGCTCGTCCAATGGGTGCGGAAAGAAATCGGCCCGATCGCTTCGCCGGATCTCATCCAGTTCGCGCCGGGATTGCCGAAGACGCGGAGCGGGAAGATCATGCGCCGCATCTTGCGGAAAATCGCCGAGGACGATTTCGGCAGCCTCGGCGACACCTCGACCCTCGCCGACCCCGCCGTCGTCGACGATCTGGTCAAGAACCGCATGAACAAGCAGGCGGGCGCATAGCGAAGGCGAAGCAGCCGGCGTCCCGCTGCTCGACTAGTCCATCTTCTTCCAGCGGTCCATGATCAGGGTACCGCTGGTTGCCAGCCCCTCGGCCGTGATCGAATGCCCGACGAGCGACCCGAGGTCCGGGTCGGCAAACGCCGGGCCGCCCTTGCGCCGCAGAACGAACGTCTCGCCGGTCGGTGTGGTCAGCACGACGGCGCGCCGCTCGCTCTTGGATCCGCGCGCCACCTCCTGATGCTCGACCCTGCCTTCGACCTTGATTGGTTTCACGTCCATTTCAGCGGCTCACAACCTCTTCAATCGAAGCAATTCCCTTGTCGACAATGTGGGCGACCAGGTGGCGGATCACAATAATCCCCTTAGGTGCCTTTTTCTTGTTCGAGACCACCATGACGCTTTCCGTGGTTGCTTTGGCCCTTTTTGACGTGGCGAAGTTAGGCGACTCGCGGATGGCGAATATGGTTTCCGTTACACGTCTGAATCCGCGCTCCCTTGCAATGGCGAGCACCCGCTTCTTCGTGGCGGCCGGTGCTTTGCCTTTCCCTGCGGGGACCGCTTTCGCCCCGGCAATCGATATCCCGGTGCTCGCCAGCACCATGCGCCGAGCCTTCCGCTGGGATCGATCATCCGCCGCTTTGTCGGTTGTCGCGATGCCCTGGGTAGCCGAATAGCGCTTCGGGGCCGTGCATAGGGTTGTCGATGGATCGCCGAGCAAGATGAATTGCGCGAGCGTTTTCAGATTCGTCGGGTCCGTCATCTTCGAGTTGGTGATGAACCGCTGCCGCGCCTGCAGGAACCCACGGCCGAGCGACGCGCCCGACGTGACGTGCTGCATGAAATATTGGGTGATCAGATCGGCCTGCCCGTTAGAATCGGACGGGCCATAGGCGATGTTGGTGCTACCCATAAAGGCGAGCGCGCCACCGCCGAGATAGGCCATGCAGATCGGCCCATCAACGTCGGCAAGCGCCGGGTCGTAGAGCTGCGCCCCATAACAGCATTCGGCGGCTACCACCGTCCCCTTGATCGCCTTGGCGGTAACCTGCGTGCTGGTCATGGAGACCGGATAGCTTTCGCCCCTCTGGCCGTAAAACTCCGGACTGAGAGCCGCGCCATGACAATTGATGAAATGGCTGAGCTTTTTGAACGCCACATTTGTTCCGGGCGGACCCGCGGGTGGACTGACCTTGAGACCAGCGTGGTCTGAGAAGATCGTGTCGAGACTCATCTTCGTCGACGCCTCCCAGACTTCGGCGCTCAGGCCGAAATAGTTTTTGTAGGCGGCGGGAGCGAGCGGCTTCGCCCTGATGGACGCTTCGATCAGCTTGATGAGTGCCCCGGGATCTTTCTTGCCTGGGGTATTGGGCAGTCGGCCGACGACCCTCGTCACCGTCAGATAGCGCGAGGCCTGTCGGGAGAATCCCTCCGGCGACGCATAGGGCAAATCACTGTCGATCCCGGTGTCGCCGTCTTCCGGCACCGGATTGTCGAGGACGATATGTGGAATGACGTCCGGCCCGTCGAGAAGAACGATGTAGTCGGGGGAAAGAGGCTTGGCGATCGCGTCGACGGCGAGCTTCGCGCCCCTCTGATCCTTGGCGTTGATCGGCGGCTTGCCGCCAAGCTTTTTCATCTGCGCGGCGTTGTCGATCCAGACGATCTGGCTTTTCAGGCCGCGATTGCCATCTGCTGCTGCCAGCGCCCGGAGCGCTGTCTCGACCGCCTTGACACCGTTGTTGCCATACTTGGCCACCAGGGCCGTGCGATTTGAAACGATAACCTTGTCGATCATCGGTACCCCCTTTTGATCGCCTCACGATCGTGAAGCCTCCGGGGACACAATACGCACCAAATCCGATATTCTCGCAATAGTTGTATTCTCACGAGTGCTGGATTGCGCCATCGGCCGAGCGACGAGCCTACGGTCTGATGCTTCCT
Source organism: Hyphomicrobiales bacterium (assembly GCA_043741595.1). GTDB lineage: Bacteria > Pseudomonadota > Alphaproteobacteria > Rhizobiales > Kaistiaceae > DASZQY01. The sequence goes on from JAYTZZ010000058.1 coordinate 4,872, forward strand.
GTTGCGCACCAGTCGCCGCGCGTTCCGCCGTCGTAGGGTCGCGCCAATCCCGTCGCGAGCATCGCCGCCTTGAGGTCCGTGCCATCCTCCGCGGCGGCATCGGCGATCACCCGCCCGGCGTACTTGTCGTCGGCGATGTGCACGATGCTGATCGACGCCCCGGCGAGACGCGCAAGCCGCTCGCGGGCTTGCGCCGCCATCGCTTTTTCGCTCGCGCACTCCCCGCGGATCTCCGGCGTATCGATGCCGCGAATGCGCACGTGCGAGGTCAAGCGAAGTCCCAGCCAAACCTGCGCCGAAATCTCGATGGTGTCGCCGTCGAGCACGCGCACCACGTCGGCGCGCACGGGCCCCGCGACTTCTTCCCCCGCGATCGCTCCGCCTGACCCAAGAAGGAAGGCAAGCACCGCACCGGCACACAGGCGAAGGTTCAAGGGCAGAATCATCATAGGAATTATTTCATAAATCGGGGACGAAGGCCAGCGCAAACTGATTCTTACCGGGAGTTCATGAAGACCGGGTAAGCGCCGATATCTTGCGCGCGCCCGGCCGCGTTCCCATGTCACCTTTGCCACCCGTATGGCGGTTGTTTGGGATATTGGACCGATGAACACCTTGCGTACTGCCATGCTCCTCGCAGCTCTCACTGCGATCTTCGTTGGCGTCGGTTTCATAATCGGCGGGAGCGGCGGCGCGCTGATTGCGTTCGTTGTCGGCGCCGGCCTCAACTTCTTTTCGTACTGGAACGCCGACAAGCTGGTGCTCTCCATGGCCCGCGCCCGCGAGGTCGACGAACGGAGCGCGCCTGAGTTCACCGCCATCATCCGCGAGTTGGCCGTCAAGGCTGGCCTCCCCATGCCCCGCGTCTACGTCGCCGATAATCCGCAGCCCAACGCCTTTGCCACAGGCCGCAACCCGGAGCATGCCGCCGTCTGCGCCACTACCGGCCTTCTCCAGTCTCTCTCCCGCGACGAAATCGCCGGGGTGATGGCCCACGAGCTCGCGCATGTTAAGAACCGCGACACGCTCACGATGACCGTTACCGCAACCATAGCCGGCGCCATTTCGATGCTCGCCAACTTTGCCTTCTTCTTCGGCGGCGGCAGCCGCAACAACAACAACGGCCTCGGCATCATCGGCATCCTCGTCGCCGCGATTGTCGCGCCGCTCGCGGCCATGCTCGTGCAGATGGCGATCAGCCGGACGCGCGAATACGCCGCCGACCGCGCCGGCGCCGAGATCAGCGGCCGGCCCGCGGCGCTGGCCTCGGCACTTGCGAAAATCTCGAACCTTGCTCAGCGCATCCCGAACGAAGCCGCCGAACGCAATCCGGCGACCGCGCATCTCTTCATCGTCAATCCCCTTTCTGGCACCCGCATGGACAGCCTCTTCTCAACCCACCCGGCGACCGAGAACCGCATCGCCGCGCTGATGGAGATGGATCTCGACAAGAGGCGTGGAGGGCCGGAGGCCCTACAGGGAAGTGAAAGAGTCATCTCCGTGCCCCGCGTTGGAACTACAGGCCGCCAGCGCGGTCCGTGGGGTTGAGCCGAGCGCCGGCCCGTAAGAAGGACGGCCCCGGCTTCGCCGCGCGCGACGCCGCCACGCGTCTCCTCTCCGCCGTACTTGACGACCGCCAGTCGCTGGATTCGGCATTGGAGTCCGACGTGGCCTTCGGCCGTCTGCCGCCCCGCGACAGGGCGCTCGCGCGTGCCATCGTCGGCATGGCCCTCCGCCGTCATGGCACCATCGAGGCTGCGCTCGACGTTCTGATCGAGAAGCGCCCGCGCGGCGCCGGCAAGCTGCTACGTGTCCTGGAAACCGCTGCTGCCCAGGTCCTCTTCATGGGCGTCGCCGATCACGCCGCCGTCTCGGTCGCGGTCGATCAGCTCGCCGCCGACCGCGACGCTCGTCATTTCAAGGGCCTCGCCAACGCCGTGCTTCGCCGCATGGTGCGCGAGCGCGATGCGCTTCTCCGCGAGCTCACCGCCGTCAATCTCGACACCCCCGACTGGCTGTGGAAGCGCTGGGTATCGGCTTACGGCGAGGCGACGGCGTGGAAAATCGCCGAAGCGCACTGGCTGGAGCCGAGCCTCGACATCTCCGTCAAATCCGATCCAGCCGGCTGGGCGGAGAAACTCGGTGGCATCGTGCTGCCGACCGGCTCCGTGCGCACGATGGTCGGGGGAGATGTCACCGACCTTCCGGGCTTCGGCGAGGGTATATGGTGGGTGCAGGACGCCGCCGCCGCACTTCCCGCGCTGCTCCTCGGCAATGTTCGCGGCAAGCACGTCGCCGACCTCTGCGCCGCTCCCGGCGGCAAGACCGCGGCGCTCGCCAACGCGGGTGCCCATGTCACCGCTGTCGACATCTCGGCCGAGCGGCTGAAGCGCCTCGCCGCCAATCTACAGCGCCTCGGGCTCACCGCCGAGACCGTCACCGCCGACGTGCTCATGTGGGCGCCCCAAGAGACACAATTCGATGCCGTCCTTCTCGACGCCCCCTGCACCGCGACCGGCACCATCCGCCGCCACCCGGACGTCGCCTGGTTGAAGCAGGAGAAAGACGTCGCAGGCCTCGCCACCCTGCAGATGCGCATGCTCGATCGCGCTGCGGCCATACTGAAACCCGGCGGCATCCTCGTCTATTGCACCTGTTCGCTGGAACCCGAGGAAGGCGAGGCCCATCTGCCCGCGGCCCTCAAACGCCTGCCGCTGACCCTCGTGCCCGTTTCCCCCACCGAGATTGGCGGCCTTGCCGAGGTAATCACGCCAGAGGGCACAATCAGGACCCTCCCCAGCCACCTCCCCCATGCGACAGCGCGTCTCTCCGGTCTCGACGGCTTCTTCGTCATGCGGCTAAGAAAAGTCTAAATAGCCCCCCAAGAGGCGAGGAGCCTTATGTTTGCCCGCGGACGCCAATCGGGCGATAGTCCGCCCGCGCCGAATCGGGGCCCCGGGGTTGTGATCGGCGCCTGTTGTGAGTGAGGGGAGTTGAGCGACATGGCGATCGGATCAGCATCCGGTCCAGGTCGGCGGATGCGCTTTGCGTTCGGAGCGACGACTCGCGCCGTCGCTTTCCGCCTTCATGCGAGCATCTTCTACCGCTGGCGCTATTCCGGGGCGCTGCCCGAGCGGCTGACCATCGCGCCGATCGACCTGCGCACCGCCGATCCGACCGTTGCGCTCGATATCTATGCGGGCCGCTGGGTGTTCAACGGCGATGGCGTCGACGTCGAAGGCTTCTCCGTCTTCGACGCCATCGCCCCGAACGAGGAGTGGGCCCGCCAGCTCCATGCTTTCGGCTGGCTCCGCCACCTCCGCGCTTCGGACATGGCGTTGTCGCGGTCAAATGCCCGCAGCCTTGTCGAAGAGTGGATCCGCTTCTCCTCCCACCACGACAAGATCGCCTGGAACCCGGAAATCGTCGCCCGCCGTCTGATCGCATGGCTGTCGCAGTCGCCGCTCGTCCTCGATGGCGCCGACTACAATTTCTACCGGCGTTTCATGAAGTCGCTGACCAAGCAGACCCGCTACCTCCGCCGCGTCGCGTACGACTCCACGCCCGGCCTGCCACGCCTCCGCGTCATGATCGCGCTTGCCGCGATTGCCCTGTCGATGTCCGACCAGCCGCGTTTCCTCAAGCAGGCCGTCCGCCGCCTCGATCTCGAGCTCGTTGGCCAGATCCTTCCCGATGGCGGCCACGTCAGCCGCAATCCCGGCGCCGTTCTCGAGGCGCTCATCGATCTGCTGCCGCTCCGTCAGGCGTTTATCGCGCGCGGCGGTCAGCCCTCGCGCATTCTCGTCTCCGCCATCGACCGCATGATGCCGATGCTGCGTTTCTTCCGGCAGGGCGACGGCAGCTTCACGCACTTCAACGGCATGGGCGATACCGCCACCGACCAGCTCGCGACCGTGCTTGCCTATGACGACATCCGCGGCGCGCTCCCCAGCAACGCGCCCCACTCCGGCTATCAGCGCATCGAGGCAACCGGCACGATGGTCGTCGTCGATGCCGGGCGCCCGCCGCCGACAGATTTCAGCGTCGGCGCTCACGCCGGCTGCCTGTCGTTCGAGATGAGCGTCGGCCGCCAGCGCCTGATCGTGAACTGTGGCGTGCCGAAGATGAGCGCCGGCGCACTCCGCCGCCTCGCACGCACCACCGCCGCCCATTCCACCGTCACTATCAACGACACCTCGTCGTGCCGCATCCTCACGCGCGGCATGATTGGCGAATTCATCGGCGAGGCGATCGTCGGCGGCCCGACGCGTATCGAGGTCGAGCGGCGAAACGTCCACGGCGCCACTGTCCTTGGCCTCCGCCACAACGGCTACGTCGATCGCTACCGCATCATCCACGATCGTCAGCTCTCGCTGTCCGATGCCGGCGATCGCCTGGAGGGCGTCGATACCTTCGTTGCCCCGTCCGGCAATGCCGCGAACCGGGGCGGCAAGGATTCCTTCGCCATCCGTTTCCATCTCCATCCGAACGTCCGCGCCAGCGTCGTCAACGACCGCCGCGCCGTTCTCATGGAGCTTCCTGACGGCGAAAGCTGGGAGTTCGAGACCGACGGTCCGGAGGTCGCCATCGAGGAGAGCATCCTGCTCTCCGACAGCCGCGGCAACCGCGCCACCGAGCAGATCGTCATCTACGGCCGCATCCAGCAGACTCCCGGCGTGAGCTGGCGCCTGCACCGCACCGCACTTGCCGGCCGCCGCCGCGCGATTACTGCCCGTCAGGACGAGCTCGCCGGTCAGACATGACCATCAAACCGGCGGCCTCCGCCCTTCCCGATCGCGTCCCTCTCCGCCGCGCGCTTCTCTCGGTCTTCGACAAGACCGGCATCGTCGATCTCGCCAAGGCACTTTCCGCCCGCAACGTCGAGATCGTCTCGACCGGGGGAACGCGCGCAGCACTGAAAGCCGCCGGCATCGCCACGCGCGACATCTCCGAAGTCACCGGCTTTCCCGAGATCATGGATGGTCGCGTCAAGACGCTCCACCCGGCCATTCACGGCGGGTTGCTCGGCGTCCGTGACGATCCCGGCCACGCGAAGGCGATGCAGGACAATGCCATCGCGGGCATCGATCTGCTCGTCTCCAATCTCTACCCGTTCGAAGAGACCGTCGCGTCAGGCGCCGACGAACGCACCGCCGTCGAGAACATCGACATCGGCGGCCCGGCAATGATCCGCGCCGCCGCCAAGAACCACGGCTACGTCGCCGTGGTCGTCGATCCTGCCGACTACGCCGTGATCCTGGCAGCCGTTGCCGAGAACGACGGCGCCACGCCGATCGCCCTGCGCCGCCGGCTTGCCGCCAAGGCTTACGCACGCACTGCCGCCTACGACGCAGCCGTCGCCACTTGGTTCAGCGGCGCGGTCGGCGACCGCTTCGCCGACCGTGCGAGTTTCGCTGGAACACTCATCGAGAAACTCCGCTACGGCGAAAACCCCCATCAGGCGGCTGCCTTCTACCGCACCGCTGAGCGGCGGCCGGGTGTCGCGACCGCCCGTCAGGTGCAGGGCAAGGAGCTGTCCTACAACAACGTCAACGACACCGATGCCGCCTTCGAGCTCGTCGCCGAGTTCGATCCAAAGGAGACGGCGGCTGTCGCCATCATCAAGCACGCCAATCCCTGTGGAGTTGCCGTCGGAGCGACCCTCGCCGACGCATACCGCAAGGCTTTGCGTTGTGATCCGGTCTCCGCGTTCGGCGGCATCGTCGCGACCAACCGTCCGCTCGACGAAGCTGTCGCTGCGGAGATTGCGAAAATCTTCACCGAGGTCATCATCGCCCCCGGCGCCAGCGATGCGGCGATTGCCATCCTCGCGACCAAGAAAAATCTTCGACTGCTGCTCACCGAAGCCCTCCCCGACCCGAGCGCGGCGAGTCTCACCGAGCGTTCAGTCGCCGGAGGCTTTCTGCTTCAGGATCGCGACGCCGGCATGATTTCGGCTGCCGACCTCAAGGTCGTCACCAGGCGCGCACCAACCGCCACCGAGATCGCCGACCTTCTGTTCGCCTGGCGTGTCGCCAAGCACGTCAAATCGAATGCCATCGTCTACGCTAGGGACGGGGCCACGGCCGGCATCGGCGCCGGCCAGATGAGTCGCGTCGATTCCGCTCTCATCGCCGCCCGCAAGGCCGAAGAGGCGGCGAAGGCGGCCGGCCTGCCTCAATCGTTGGCGAAAGGCGGGGTCTGCGCGTCGGACGCCTTCTTTCCCTTCCCGGACGGCCTCATCGCCGCCGCCGACGCGGGAGTCACGGCGGTGATCCAGCCGGGCGGATCGATGCGTGACAACGAGGTGATCGCCGCGGCCGACGCCCGCGGCATCGCCATGGTCGTCACCGGCATGCGCCACTTCCGGCACTAGCGCTACCCGGCGCCTCCGGACGCCATTCTTTCGTTCCCGCGAAGGCGGGTATGGTGATATCGGAAAGCTGGAGCGTGGTGACCTTTGCCACGAAGGTCTCGTCGATCCGACCGAACTGCAAGTCTTCGGAACTTTAACTCTCGACGCGAGTTAGATCCTAAGCCCTGACTCCGTAAGAACAGGCTTTGATTGCCATTATCTGGCAGAAAGAGCCAACTCTGACGGATATCACGGCGGAAAGAGTTTCTAATGGCCGTGATACTGATCGTCGAAGATGATGTGTTTATCCGCGAAATAGCGGACATGATGATCAAGGACTGGGGTCACGAGACACTCACGGCGAGCGACCTGGAGCAGGCTCTTTCGCTGCTCCGTTCCCCTCAACACATCGACGCGCTTTTTACCGATATCTACCTGAAAACCGCCGTCCTTGGTGGGTGTGAGCTCGCATACCAGGCCATCAAGCTTCGGCCGGAATTGCGCGTGCTCTACACGACAGGCAATTCCATTACCGACAAAATGAAAGCTCTCTTTGTTGAAGGCGCCCACTTCCTTCGTAAGCCCTATACCCAACATCAGCTCCAAGACTCTGTTGAGGGCTTGCTTGCAGCGTAATTTTCAAGCCGCACAATCGATCCGCCAAATGGAGCGAGAGAAGGTACCGGGGCAACGCCATGACCAGTAGAAACGACGTGATGAGGACGCGCATGGACGTCGCCGAGGACACCGACAATACTGCGCCCAGGCAAGCGGAAGAGGCACTGCTCAACGCGGGGGCGGCCCTCCAGCGCGCGATTTTCAATAGCGCTAACTTCTCGAGCATCGCCACCGACGCGAAGGGCGTCATTCAGATCTTCAACGTCGGCGCCGAGCGGATGCTTGGCTATGCGGCAGGCGAAGTGATGAA